>CANSII010000013.1 GCA_947646915.1 uncultured Clostridium sp.
TTCAAAGTGAGTTTGACCTGAGTTGTTATTCACTTTAACCTGTTATAGTGTGTTTATATACTTTGAATTTTCAGTTTCTTAAACGCCTTGGAAAACGGAACTGCGAAATATATATCTTTTTTCTAAATATTATATTTTTTCAAAATGCCGAAACTTAAAAAAAATTATAAAACTTGCAATTATAGAAAAGAATGTTATAATTAAATTTAGGTGATAGTATGGAAACTTTACAACAAAAAAATATATATAATCCTTTTTTAAAATATGGAAATGAACTAGAAGCAATAATATCTGAAAAACAATATACTACAGATATTGCTAATATGTTAAGATTATCATTTCCTGTAATGATAGAATACTATGGGCATGAATATAAAGATATTTTTTTTGATGTATTAAAAAAAATTGATATTAAAATTCCAGAAAATGGTGAAAATATGTATGATATTTTACAGAAATATATACTTCATAACATAAAACACAAATCACAAGTATGTGCAGTTAATGATGCTGAATTAAAAAGAGCTTCAGGAGTTCATTCTTTAATGCCTATATTTAAAATTGTGAATGGAAAAGCTGTATTAATTGGAAGGTCAGAAGTTGTTTCAATAAGAAAAAATGAAAAAAACACACTTTATACTTTAGCTACATTTGTACATGAATTATCTCATGCATTTAAATCTAATCAAAATAGTATAAACTTATTTCAAGACAAAGATGGAAATCAAATTTTAGTAATTAGAAATGGAATATCTGTCATTTATAGCAAAGTGTATATAGAAGATGGTACAATTGTAATAGACGATATTCAACAAAACAATCTTGGTTTAGAAGAAGGAATAAATACTTATGATGAAAACAATATTATAAATAAAATTTTGTCTTTACCAAGAAGCCAAATTCCTAATAGCTGTAAAGAATTATATAATTCTTTACAATTACCCGCTTCAAAAACTGAATATACTTCTGCAGGTTATATTCAAGAAACTTTGTGTGCAAAAAAATTACTGACAAAATGCTCTATGACTCCAATTGTACGACAAGATCAATTTATAGGAACAAATAATTGTGAACAAAAATACAATTCTATTACTAATAATCCTCTAAATACTTGGCAAAATTTAAATTCAAAAATTGATTTATCTGTTAAGCATACATATGATAGATATAACTATCCTCTCCCTGCAATGCTCCAAAAGTGGTTAAAAGAGCATTATGATGAAATTATTGGCAATTTACAAGATATTCATTCAATGTTAGATGAATGTTCTAAAAATGAAAATTCATTGTATAACTGTATATAGAGAATTGATACTTTTTGCAAATCCCTTGATATATTTTCTTATATATAATATTATATATAAGATTATTAAAAGGAGGATAAAAATTTTATGAAAAATACAAAAACATATGGTATTATATTTTTAGTTTTAATTATAATTATTTTTTCATTTATTATGTATTATAGAAGTACAAATTGGCCTATTAAATTTAAATCTGAACTAGATCATTTCTTTGGTCAAGGAAATTGGGAAATTTTATCAGAAAAAGAAAGCAATAGTATACTATATAATACATATAACTATAATATAGTTAGTAATACATATACTAAAAATGAACCTGGTAAATATTACAATTGGTATATACAATTTAAATCTAAAAATGGTGAGACAAATATTGGTAAAATCACAAATCATGCTTTAAAGATTAATAATGACAAGTATTGGATATTTGATTCAAAAAGATATTCTGTTAAACAAGCCTTTATTTTAGAATTAATGGATATTTCTTTTAATATAGTTGGTAAAGATGTATTTGATGAATTTATAAGTAGTCAATTATCTGAAAATGAAGCAGATTGTATTGATGTTACTATATCTTATTATGGTGGAAATCCAAGTCCAAAATTTTATGATGAGCTTTTCGAACAACCTTGGTTTACTATTAATAATATTAATGCTGAAAATTTCTTATCTTCTGATTTATATGATTTTTATATATCAATAAAAGCTCATGATTATAAAGTCAAAAAATTATCAGAAGAGGAACATCAACATTTGCTTGATAATTTTGAAACTATCCAAAAAAATCTAGTTCAAAAATATAATAATAATGCTTCTTTCGAAATTTATTTTGATAAAGAACATTCTGTTAAATATATAAATGGAGTAATCAAATAGAATATCCAAAGGGTAACATTTCCCTTTGGATATTTTTTCTTTAAAGTACAGATGAAATAACATATTCTATATGATCTGTATGAGTAATACAATCTATTCCAAAAGTCATATTTTCTAATTCTTTTGAACCATCAATATGAACATTATATACTTGTATGGTTACATTATTTCCATTTTCTGAAATAATATCTCCTACTTCATATTCAATTCTAGAGCCACCACCATTAAAATAATATAATACTCCATTTGTATTTCTATAACCACCTGTAAAATTTTTATTAAAGCAATCTTCTGTCATATAACTCATCATTGTATCTTTATAATCAGAATATTTTACATCAGTTTTTACAAAATTATCACTTGTTATTGTTTTTTCACTATCTTCATATGTTTTTGAAATAAATCCTAATTTTTCTAATACAGCACGTGGTGAACCTTCTCTAGCTCCAACTAATTCTATATAATTTTTTATAGCTCGCTTTTTAAAGCCTTATTTATTTCTTCTTGATTTGAAAGTTCTAATCCACTTCCATAATTAAAATCTATTGTTTCTACATCAAATTCATCAATTAACCATTTATCTCCATTTTTTATTACTGAAAATTTACTTTCTCTATATTCATGGTCTTGAGAACCTGGAGTTACAGAATTCCATGTTACAACAGTAGCCGTTATTTTATTATTTGATATAACAATATTTTTAAAACTATCCCATTGATCATAAGTATAAGCTCCCTCTACACCATTACGCATATAAATTTTTCCATCTTTTTTGAATAGTATAGCTGGAAGATTATTTTCAAATTCTTTTTTTCCATCATTTAAAAATGTATTATTTAAAACTTGTTCATAATTAGAAACATTATAAGCATCATTATATTTTTCATTGCCCTTTGTAAAGTACTTATCAGGTTCAGTATATAAATTTACAAGTTCTAAAAATTTATCTCTTAATATTTGAGTTGCCTCATTTTCATTCATCTGATTATTTTGTGTTGGTGTTTCTGTTTTTTTATCTACAAATGTTGAATTTGATCTACTACTAATAAAGTATTTTGAATATTGATTATTTTCATTTAATATCAAACCTACTGACATTTCGTAAACTGGTAATTCTTCTACTTTTCCTTCATCATAATCTGTTTGTGTTGGATAGCAATATGTAAATGTTACATTATATATTCCTGATGTATAAGATATATCTTTTACATCTAAGCATAATCCTGTAGGCCATTCGTCTCCATAACTTGAATCTATATATTGTTTTTTACCTTTTATAGTTTCTTTATAATATCCACTACCAATTTGTAATTTCATTAGTCCATCTTCTTCTAATTGTATTTTTGTAAAAGCTTCCACTATATTATTTAATTTTTCAGCATCTATTACTTCTTCATATTCAAATCCTTGCGTTTTTTTCTCTCCTGTATAAATATTTATATTATTTATCTTTGCTATTTGTTTTGCAACAGTTATATTTTTATTATTTTCTAGTATCTCTCCTGAAAGACTTCCATATCTATCATCTGCATAATCTAAAAGTGCGAATGCTCCTAAATATTGTTTTAATTCTTCTTCTGATATTTTCTTTACTGCTTCTTGATTTCCAACTACGATTATTTCTCTATTTACTAAATCTATTTTTAATGTAACTAATTCTTCACTATCTTTATTTATTTTTAATTCTAATTCATTTATATCATTTTTATAATTTGGTAACCATATATTAGCTGTATATATTGGATCAGTACTATATTTTGATAATTCACCTAATTTATTTCCATCTCCATCATTTACTTTAAATGTTAACGTTGTGTCTTGTTCTTCTTCTGTTCTTTCCACTTGTAAATATAAACCTGATTTGTTATCTTTTACTACTAATCTATTTACTTGTATTCTTATTCCTTTTGCTATTTCTATTGGTTTATATGATATTGTTATGTCTTTATCTGATAATATTTCATCTCTGTTATTTGTGTCTTTCGATGAGCTTATCATGTCTTTTATCATAAAAAATATATTTTGATATCCTTGTGTTGAAGCATATATGTTACTTCCTGCAAATACTACTGTTACACATGCTGCTGTAATAATAACTCTCTTTAATGTTACTCCTTTAACTTTTTTCTTTTTCTCTTCTTTCGTTACTCCCTCTATATTGTTAATTCCTTGATTTATATTTTTTACTTCTTTATTTTCTTCCATTGTATTCCCCAACCTTTCTATTTTTTATTAAATTCATTGATATGTTAGTTTGTACTTTTTTAATTTAATGTTTTCTAAAAATTTATTCAAAATTTTCATCTATTATTTTTTTATTACAATTTAATAGCATAATCAAATATTTTATAAATTCTTCAGGTATACTTGTTTTCTTTATTTTTAGTTTTATAAAAATATCTTTTTCTTCATCTGTCATTAGTTTTACCTCCATTTGTTAATTTAGTTTATTTTATATCTCTCATACCTTTTAATTTATAATAAACAAAAACGCTAAAGCCTATAATAAAAATTATAACTACTCCTAATTGAATTTTACCTGCTTTTGGTAATTCTTTATCTGATACATCCATTGTTTTCTTATCATCTTTTTCTAATTTAGTTAAATCACTTCTTTTGTCTTCTGTAGTATCTTTATTAGTGTCATCTTTTCCTTCTTCTTTTTCTAAATCATTTCCTTCATTTGTTTCTTCCTTTCCTCCATTTGGTTTATCTTTATCATTCTCTTCTTTTCCTGTAATATTTTCATTATTTGGATCATCTTTTTCAGTTTCTTGTTTTTCTATAACTTCTATTTCAAATTTTGCTTCTTTATTGGCATAATTTAGTTTAACTTCTTGTTTTCCTACATTAGCACTATTATATCCTGATACATTAAATATCTCATCTGTCATATCCTTTTCTTGTACTGTATTATCACTATATTTTAAGTTTATTTTTCCATCTTTTAGATCTAAATTATCATTTTTATTATATTTTAATTTTTGCGGTTTTTGTTTTATTTCTATACTTTCCAATTTAATTCCACCATTTAATAGTCCTTCTGCTGAGTCTATTCCTATTTTTTGTAATCCTATTTCATTTAAATGTAACATATCACTACACATATATTTTGAATCTTTTGAATATATTTTAGTAACATTTTTTGTTGTTAAAATAATATCTTCATTTTCATTTGCTAATTGTTGCTGTGCTTCAACTATAACATCTAGTGCATCGTCTGTATAATGTGAATTTTTTGCGTGCCAATATCCAGGTGTAATAATTCCTCCATATTCTAATTTTGCATCTTTTATAATTTTTTTATGAAATGATAAATAAGTTTCTTTATATTGGTTTACATTTATTTTACTAACTGCATCTGATTCTCCTTGATACATTATATAAAATTTATTTCCAATTTCACAATTATTATTTTTTGCGTATTCCTCTGCAAGTTTTGTTGCTTTATTTGCCTTTTTAGTAATATATGAAATTGCATTTGTATCAGATTTATCTGTAAAATACGTTATGTCTTTCCCACTAATAGCAGTATGAATAAATACTACTTTATGACCTGTTTCTTTCATATATTTTTCTACAAATGCTGGTATTAATGTTGATTTTTTTTGTTTTTCTAATATTAATTTTCCATTATTGTATATATTATCACCTAAATTTTGTTGTGCATTTGATGTTGTTATATCTACTAATTGCGCCTTATTATTATCATTTCCATCCCATTTAGCTTCAAATGCAGTATTTTCTTCTATATTAGTTTTGTATGTTTTATTTGCTAAACCAACCATATTTGATTGTCCTGTAAATACTATAATATCTAAAATTTTCTTTTCTGTTTCTGAATTATCTGCTACTTTAAATGCTTTACTTCTTATTGCTGTTTTATTTACATCATCTTTTACATCTACATAAATAACTTTATTTTTTCCCATTTCCCAATTTGCTTTATTATTTGTGCTAAAGTCCTGTATTAATTTATACTCTCCATTAGTTTTATTACATTCAATAAATTTATATGTCTTTGTTCCTGATCCTCCTGTTACATTTGCTATTAATGTAACATTGTCTCCTTCTTTTGCATTTTCATTGTTCACACTAACTTCTATGTTTAAATTTTGTATTCCTTTTATTCTATTTAAAGTATTTTCTAAAAATGTTCCAAATACAAGCTTTCCATATTCAGATAAATACTTTTCGCTCATTACTCCATGTTGAAGTATTTCGCTTTTTTTGCCAAGTTCTGTATTCCAAAGCGAGTATGTGTAATTTCCATGGCAAAGCATCCATGGTGCATTTAGTATATTTTCATTATTCCACCAAGCAAGATACTTTTTTGTAATTGCTGTATACTGTTTATCAAATACAGCACTATTACAACTTGAATTTCCCCATTCATTATATATTAGTGGAATATCTGTAGAATCATATAATTCCTTATATTTTTCATATGGATTACCATCATAGTAATGTTCTGTAATAAAAAAATTATCTATCTTTTCTTGTTTTACAGCATATTCATAAAATCTTCTAAGATCTTCTGCCGCCCAACTTCTATGTCCAAGTATTAATATTGGATTAGAATCATATTGTTGGATTATTGGTATAATTTGTTTTAAATATTTCACTAAAACTTCATCTGTATTTGAGCCATCATGTGGCTCATTTGCTAATTCATAAAAAATATTTTCTTGTTTTCCATATTTCTGAGCAAAATGTGTAAAAAATCTTTTAGACATATCTGTATATTGAGTAATGTTACCATTTTTTCCAAGAATATGAAAATCTACCATACAATATAATCCTTCTTTTGTTGCTATATCAATAATTCTATCCATTTCTCTTATATATTCGTCAAACGCTGTGTTTAAACCTCTTTCTTCTCTAGTCACTGTGTCTACAGGGCTAGATGTCATATATTGTAAGTATGCTGGAAGTCTAACACAATTTATTCCCCAATATTTTAATGCATGTATTGTTTCTTCATTAAACATATATCCATAATCTAATAAATGAAATAATCCAACTCCATTTATCATTACTTCTTCACCTTTACCATTTTTTATCTTTTGACCATCTTTATGAAGTTTTCCTTGACCTTTTGCATTATATTTATCAATATATTTATCTACATCATTTATATTTATTCCAAGACCATCTGCCCATTTCTTTTTCATTATTTGTATATCTTCTTGTTTTAATGTATTTATTTCTTCTTGTGTTAGATTTGATGTTGGTATTAATGATTTATCTTCTGATTTTTGTAATTCTTCTCTTGTATCTGAATTAACTGCTTTTGCTATATGATATTTTTCTCCATTATATTTTACCCATGCATAAAGTGTAATATCTTCTTTTGGCAAATTCGTTATTGATATTTTGCTTATGCTATTTTCTTTATATGTAAGAAATGTGTATTGATAACAATAGTGTTGATCTTCATTTATAAATGCCACCTCTGATTTATGCTCTCTTTTTTGTCCATTTTCTGTAATTTGTACTTTTCTGCCTTTTATACTTTTATCTGTTCTTATATAAAATATTAAATCCTTATTGCCTTCTACTTGATTTTCTTCAAAAATGAGATCTATATTTTGTGCTGAATTTGTTTTTATTTCAAATAAATTGCTAGTATTTTCTTCAAACTCTGTTAATTCTGTCATCATCTTTTCTGTTTCTGTTGACTTTACTTGTGATACTTCTATATCCTCCTTTTTGATGAATAAAAGACTACATAATACAATAATCACAATTATAAGTAATACTCCTACTTTTTTCATAAGTTATTTCATCCTCTCCTTTTATATTTTAGTTACTATTCTTATCCAACTGCATCATATGTAGAACATTGTTTATATACTTGTTTTCCATCATTATAATTTAAATCCTGACCTTTTTTATTTTCACCTTGTCTTCCATATAACATTTTGTGTACTTCTCCATTAGAATATGTTAATATTACCACGTCCCAGTTATTTTCTTGTGTAATTTTGTATTTTCCTTCTCTTACTATTTCAAGTTGTGTACTGCCATTTGCATTTTTATAAGCTGGCTCTTTTTCTACAAATGTTCCATCACCCAAAAATGTTAATTGGTTCTTTTGATTTTCTTCAGTAGTTCCATTAAATGTTCTCCACCAACTTCCTACTAACCCTCTTTTCGTTTCATCTATTTCTTTTACATAAAATTCTTCTACATTTCCATTTTTTATTGATATATTTGATATTCCCATTTCACCATATTCATTATTTGTATAGTAAGTATAAATTACTGTTCCATTAAGAAATGTTCTTTTTATAGTGTTATCATCTATTATTTCATATTTTCCTAACAAACCTTCAGTAACTCCACTTATATTATTCTTAATCTCTTGAGCAAACATTCCATTTTCTTTGAATGTTAGTGATATCTCTACTCTTTCTAATCCATATAAATTAGGTAATGAAATATCATAATTTTTTTCACCTTGATGGCTTGTAGCATAATCTAATTTCCATGTTCCTAAAAATTTTTGTATACTAGAATTTGTATTAGTAATAGTTGTTGTATTTGATGTATTTGTATTTTTATTAGCATTTGAATTTGTGCTTGTGTTTATATTCGCATTACTATTAGAATTTGAATTAGTATTTATTTCAATTTCATTAAATTTGTTTGTTTTTGAATCTTCTGTATCTGTTCCTTCTTTTTCACTTATTATTCTTGATTCTGTTTTACTACTAATAAAGTATTTTGAATATTGATTATTTTCATTTAATATCAAACCTACTGACATTTCAAAAACTGGTAATTCTTCTACTTTTCCTTCATCATAATCTGTTTGTGTTGGATAACAATATGTAAATGTTACATTATATATTCCTGATGTATATGATATATCTTTTACATCTAAACATAATCCTATAGGATTCTCATCTCCATAACTTGCATCTAAATATTGTTTTTTACCATTTATTTTTTCTTTGTAATATCCATATCCTATGTCTAATTTCATTAATCCATCTTCTTCTAATTCTATTTCTGTAAATGCTTCTATTATTTTGTTTAATTTATTAGAATCTATTACATTACTATAATGAAATCCTTCAGTTCTTTTCTCTCCTGTATAAATTTCTATATTATTCATTTTTGCTATTTGTTTTGCTACTTCTATATTTTTATTGTTTTTAATTATTTGTTTATCTGAATCTGGTATTAAAGTATTACTATTATCATAGTTTAAAAGTGCAAATGCTCCTAAATATTTTTTCAATTCTTGTTCTGATATTTTCTTTACAGCTTCTTGATTTCCAACTACGCTTATTTCTCTATTTTCCAAATCTATTTTTAATGTTACTAACTCTGGTTCATCTACTTTTTTCACTTTCAACTCTAATACCTTTGTGTCATTTTTATAATTCTCTAATACTATTTTTGTTGTATATATTGGATTAGTACTATATTGTGATATTTCACCCAATTTATTTCCACTTTCATCATTTACCCTAAACATTAATGCTTTTGCTTGTTGCTCTTCATCTGTTCTTTCTACTTGTAGATATAACGCTGCATGATTATATTTTATCACTAATCTATTTACTTGTAATTTTATTCCTTTTGCTATTTCTATTGGTTTATATGATATTGTTATGTCTTTATCTGATAATATTTCATCTCTGTTATTTGTGTCTTTTGATGAGCTTATCATGTCTTTTATCATAAAAAATATGTTTTGATATCCTTGTGTTGAGGCATATATTTGACTTCCTCCTAAAACTATTGTTGCACATGCTGCTGTAACAATAACTTTTTTTAATGTTACTCCTTTAAATTTTTTCTTTCCTTCATTTTTGTTTAATTCTTCTGATATATTATTTATTTTATTATTATTTTCTTCTATATTTTCTCCTTTACATTCTACTAAATTTATAGAATTATTAAATAATTCATCAATTTTTTCAGGTATATTTTTATCCTTGATTTTTGTTCTAATATATATGTCTTTTTCTTCATTATTCATCCTTGTTTTCACCTCTTTCTTCTTTTAATAATTTATATAGTTTATTTCTTGCCCTTGATAATCTAGATTTAACAGTTCCTAATGGAATATTTAACATTTCTGCAATTTCTTTAATTGATAATTCATCATAATAATATAAAACTGCTGTTAGTCTTAAATCAGGTTCTATCTTATCTAATAATTTTACAACTTCATCATCGCAATCATAGATATCTTCCCTTGTTTCTTCATATGTATCCATAACTTTTAAGTTTATATTAACTACTTTTTTATTTCTATTTATTATGTCATAACAACTATTTATTAATATTCTTTTACTCCAAAAATTAAAAGATTCAATATTTTGCAAATTCTTTATGTTTTTATACATTTTTATTAAACATTCTTGTATTGCATCATATGTATCATCTTCATTTTTTAAAATTACTATTGCAGTTTTATACATGGCTTCTTTATTTTTTATAATTACTCTGTTAAAAGCTTCTTTATCTCCATTAACAGCCTTTTCTATATCTGTCATTTTTTCCCCTCCTACTTATAAAGACATTTTTTTCTTTTTTTAGGTTCACATTTTTTAATTTTTTTCAACACAAAAAGCAAAATACAATTATATTATTTTAAATATATTGTATTTTGCTATAATTTTCTTTTTTATTATTACTTTTAATTCTTCTTTTCCTTTGTTTATTTTGTCTTATTATACCAAAAGTTATACTTTCTTGTCTATACTTTTTTCTTTTAAAATCTTATTTTTGAATTATGTACTTTTATTAATAGTCTTTTTTGATATTTTTATAATACTAGTGCTTTTTTAGGGCAAAAATTTGAACATTTCCCACATCTTATACATTTTTCATGATCTATTTTTGGTGCTTTAAAATCTTTTTGTGTTAATGCTCCAACTGGACATACATTAACAGCAGGACATTTATGATTTTGAGGACATTTTTCTATTATAACTCTTAATTTTTTATCCATAACTTCCATCTCCTTTTAAATTATACTATTATATATCTTTAATGTTATATATTTTTTTATTACACTACTAATGTGATTTAAAAATTTTTCAAAGCTATATTATTAATTTATATTCTCTAACTCTTTGTTTTATGACTTATCCTTTTAAATATAAACATTTTAAAATTTACAAATAGTTTTTCAAGTTTGTATTTAGGAATAGTAGCTCCTTTATTTTTTATTAAATTTCCAAATGCCCTCACTATTTTATCTCCATCTGCATTATACATTAAATCATCATCAAACACTAAAATATTCATTTTTCCTCTTTTCAATCTCTTGTATTTTACCATATTTATTTAATATTTTCTATAACTCTTTTCAAATCTAATGAAATGTTAAGATTTATTTAATCATTTCTTAAAACTTATTTTTTCATTCCGTTTTATACTATAAGCAAGGTACAAGAAAATAGGAGAAAATCAAATGAAGAAAAAAAGAATAATTATACTATTATTTATAATTGGGAGAATATATCTATTTTTTATAAATATTCCATTTAATGATATATCTTATAACTTAAACAAATTTATATAAAAATTAACTAACACTTCAGAATATAGAACAATTAAACAGGATGTAAATAAAACTTTATTAGATTTAGAAAAAAAAGTAGTTATCCCATTTGGTAACACAGTATATGCTTATAATTTATAAATCACCTTTTAAAGTGCTGTTCCCTTTGTTAGTACAAATAATTCATCCATATTCACTTATTCGTGTTCTAATAAGTATTTCTTCTTTTTAATTCCAGTTGCATAACCTGTTAAACTTCCATTTGTTCCAACTACTATATGGCAAGGAATAATAATTGAAATAGGATTATGACTTATTGCTCCACCTACTGCCTGTGCTGACATTTTTTTATTCCTTTTTGTTTAGCAAGTTTTTTTGCAATATCATTTTCCTATTTTCTCTGCTATTCTTTGTAACAATGTAGTAGCTGATTTAATACTTCTATTGTGCCAGTTCCTTCTGCAATTATTTTGCTTTTTTAAATACTTCATTTTCTATATTCATATTTAATTTATATACCTTTGTTTATTAGTTACACTTTCCACACCAATGACAACCATTGCAGGCTTTCCTTCGTTTGCAATTTTTACATTTTGGTTGTATTTTTATATCTTCATATTTTATAGGATTTTGCAATTTTGACTTTAATGCCATTACTCTTTGATATGCTTTAGGTATATGATAAGTTTTTTCATTTTTTATAAAAATATTCCCTGTTCCACAAAAATCAAATTTAATATTATATTTTATACATTCATCATATAAAGTCTTTACCCAATCGTAATATAAAGGTCTATTACCCTCGTAATTTTCTCCATCAACTAATACAATTTCAAAATTTCCAGTTCTTAAATATTTATCAAGTGAAATTTCTCCAATCATTGGGGCACACATAATTCCTTTATGCTTAAAAGGTAAATCAACTAAAATCGGTAATCTTTCATCTGCTCTTTTTTGATTTTCTGCTGTAAAAACCATAATTACATTTTCCCAGCCATCTCCCCAGTCATTTGGTAAATTAGTATAAACTCTTTCTGCTCTTTTAGTTTGAAGCCAAAATGTAACATCTTTTCTAGTTCTTATCATATCCCATACATCATTTCTCCACTTATCTGCTTCTTCCAAGAAAAAATCACTCGTCATACATACCCTTATTACTGCTCCACTTGGAATCTTATATTCTCCATTTCTATTTTTCTTTAATGGTAGATTAAAATTTGTTTTAACCTTATATATTTCATTTCCATCTTTTTCTCTTTGTGAATCAAGGAAATACATATAGCAATATTTACAACCTTCACTATATTTATGACATCCATGCCAAGGATTCCAAATGTCATTCATCTTATATCACTTCCATTTTAATATCTATCTTAATTTTTATATTTAATATTTTTTGATTATATCAGTAACAAGTTTAATACTTAATTTCTACATTTAGTCTTTAGTCCTTATATCTCTGTTTTCGTATAACCATAATTTCATAGCTTTTACTTTCTGTTTAAATTTCTTCTTATTTGTTTTAACTTTAATACAAGACTTTCATTGTTTTGTCCTACTACCATTGTTTTAGTAATTCTTCGTTGATTAAATGATACAATGATGTAAATATTGGTCGCTTTTCATTTCTCGATTTGTCTGCTATTCTTGCTAGTTTTGTTTCCATTATTCCTCCTGTCCCTGAGTACAGATAATGTTTCCGTAGTCAAGACCGTTATTATGTAAGTCCCTTCGCTCCATTCCCATTACAGAAACTTCTTCACTAATATGGACTTATCCGACTGCCTAACATTCTTTTGACATTCTCCGTTTTATTGTTGTTTATAATACTTGTATCATAACAAGAAATATTAGACTCTCCCTAGTTGATAAAGTAAACACTATGTAAAATATGATTACCTCTATTAACCCCATAAAAGTTTGAATATTCTCACCCTATTGATTATTCAAATATTGTATTCCGTAGTAAGTAGCACATTTGCCTTTTAATTGATAATATTTCAGGGCTGAATCGCCTTTTACTCCCTACTTTCTCGCTGTTTACGCTTTGTTCATAACATTACTGTCATAAGTACAAAACTCGCTATTGGTGGTTGGTTAGACCTTAACTAGATGGGATTTCTACCCGCTAGATTACTTACCCTTAGCTGGTCGCACACTTGTAATTTTTTATTCAAAATAATATGTTTCATTTTTATTATTTTGAATTGTAGCATTCTCTGGTACTTCTCTTAAAATATTAAATATATTATAAATATCAGGATAAACACCTACCATCCCCATTATTGCCATTCCAAACAATATTCCATTTAATTCTTTTAAACTATTGCTACTAAAACAGAATATAACTAGCGGAATCAGTCCTAAAATAATTGGTAATATGCTTAAAAATATAAAACGATTCCTTTTTACTGGACTTGGAGATAATGCCACTGCTGTCAAACTTCTAGGCATTATACCTATATATACTGTTGCATTTTTAGGAAAAGCAATAGCATGTAGCAATTCATGAACAATTATCAATAATAATCCTATAATAACTCCTAAAAATAGAAATCCTACATTTATTACTTTTTGACTTGCTACAAATGTTTTAACAATCATACATATAAAACAAAGAAAAATAGATGGTATCATAAAAGGTAGTGCTTTTATTTGCATTTTTTTCATATCTTCTTCACTATCTATCTTTTTAGCATTTTTAGGTATCTCGGCAATCGGAAAATCCTTCTCACTTTTTATTATACCTTTCCATATAATTTTAGGCATTTTTTCATCTCCTATTCTCTCTACTTATTGTAATTTGTCGCTCTATTTGTCTTTTATTAAATCAGTATAATATATAATTCTCTTGCCTAATTTTTTAGCATAATCTATTTCTAAATTTGTACTATTTCCAATATAATTATTCACATTTACTACTAGAATAGCATCAGACAATTCTATTCTTTTAAAATGTGCTTCTTTTAGTTTTCCTAATTTCTCTTCTGTTCTTTCAATATTATCTAATACTGGATAAACAGGTGTTAAAATACAATTTCCTTCTAATGCAACTTTTTCTGCAATTTCCATCATCTCTTTTTGAAATTTTAAACTTCCACATAGAGTTATTATTTTCATTATATATCCTCCAATTTATAATTTTTATTAATTCCATATACTTTATATGCATTCTGTGTAGTATTTTTTACAACTTCTTCCTCTGATAGTCCTTTAATTTCTGCTATTTTTTTCACAATATAATTTAAATACAAAGAATTATTTCTTGAATTCTTTTCAAATGGTTCTGGTGGTAGAACTGGACTATCTGTTTCTATAACAATTTTATCAATAGAAGTAATTCTAACCGTTTCTTGTATATCTTTATATCTTGTAACAGGTCCTCCTACTCCTAAATAATAACCCATATCGATAAACTTTTTTGACATTTTTGGTGTTCCAGAATAACAATGCATTATACCTGCTTTTTTAACTCTATATTCTTTCAATATTTTTTCTACATCTTCTTGTGATTCTCTCGAATGTATAATTATTGGTAAATCATATTTATTGGCTAATTTTATTTGTTCAATAAAATACTTCTTTTGCAATTCTATAGGATAATTAAAATGATAATCTAAACCAGTTTCTCCTATTGCAACTAACTTTGACTCCTTATTTTTTAATTCGTTTTTTACTATTTGTTCAATCAAATCCACTGAAATTTCTTTTTCTACTTCCATAGGATGTATTCCTAATGAATAATACATATATGAATATTTATTGGCATATTCTATAACTTTGTTAGCTGATTCTATATTTATACCTATATTTACAAGTCCACAAAGTGTTTCCTTAAATTTATCAAATAATTCTTCTCTATCTTTATCAAATTCTTTCCAATCATAGTGAGCATGAGTATCAAAATATGACATATTATCTTCCCCCTTTTTCGTTTATATTATAATTCTAAATTTTCATAAAGGCAAGATGTCATTTGACACCTTGCCTCATTACATATCAGTTCTTAGAAAAGCCAGGATAGAGTTGTTCTGCTAAATCAAACATCTCATCAAAATTTCTTCTATGCCACAGATCATACACAGCAACCCAGTTACTCTGTTTCTCTATGTTGTGATAATTCTGACCAATCACATCAAAATGCAGTGACTCAAACATATGAACCACAATCTTGTTGTGAATACGGGTTTGGATATATGCATAGTCATATTTCTGTGCTTTAAGTTCTTCCAGAACTTGCAACAAAGCTTCCTTAGCATATCCTCTTTTCTGACAATTAGGAAACACATAGATTCCATTAATCTTCGCACATTTAGCCGTTGAAAAATGAATCATCATGTATCCTACTGTTTCTCCATCGTCATTGAGTTCATAAATAACTCTTGTTCCATCTTTGAATGTTGCTTCGTTCTTCTGAATCCATGTTGAGTAATATGGATACTCTCCTATAAATTCTTCAGTCAAACTCCGCAATCCCTCTTGAATTCTTTCATATTCTTTCAGCTGTATGATTTTCATCTTGCATGCTCCTTTCTGTTATTCGTCAGCATCATAATTCCAAATGTTCAAATGTCCTTTTGCAGGAATTGGTTCATCAAGAACTTCTACATCTTCCAAAATCCAAGCATATCTTCCTAAGCTATATTCTCCGCATAAGAATTCTTGCTTGTCTTTCTGAATTCTGTCCAAAAATTCCTGGTCCATATATATACAATCTACCAATTTGCATTTGCATATAATGTTACCATATCCCATAGGAACATTAGGAATTAACTTCAGTAGTTCAATTGTGTGTTCATCACTCCTTTTGATTTTTTTGCTACTTGCATGGATATAAAGTTCACCTCTATAAGATGTTTTCCAACTTCTTGTTTCGATGACCTTTTTGCCCTCTTTGATAAGAGTTGCCCATGGTTCAATTAAGCTTAATACCTTCATACTTTCTGACACCTTTCTAATTGATATGCAATTCTTACATGAAAAAAACTTCCATATTTGTATTATACTATATAATTCTTTTAATTCAACATTTACATAATATTTTTTGTAATAATCATACTATGTAATATATTTTCTATGTGAATTTTTTATATTATTTTGATTTACCATAGCATATTCCATTGTAGTATCTATTTTTATATGTCCTAATAATTTTTGCACTTGTTCAACTGGCATTCCTTTATCAATATCCATAGTAGCCAATGTTCTTCTAAATTTATGTGGATACACTTTATTTATATTTGCCTCCCTTCCTAAATTTCTAATTGCTATTTCAATTCCTGATATTCCTAATCTTTTATAAGGTTTTATAAGCGATACAAATAGTGCTTCATTATTATCGGTTCTTGTTTCTAAATATTTTTTAATATACATTTTACTTTTTGCACTAAAGTAAACTTCCCTTTCACTATTTCCTTTTCCTAAAACAATACAACTTCTTTATTGAAAATTCATATCTGATATATTTAATCTAGTAAGTCCTCCGACTCTCATACCAGTTGAAATTAATAGTTCTAATATTGCTAAATCTCTTACATTTGAGCAGGTATCTCTCAATTTTTCCAAATTTTCATCTGTTAATGTTGCTTTTACTTTGTGAATCCTTCTAACTGGACTTTTAACAATATAATCTTCGTTTTCTAACCAAGCAAAGAAACTTGATATTGTCCTTCTTATATTATCAATTGTAACCATACCAGCACTTGAATTGTTTTTATAATTTGATAGATAATTTCTTAATGTTTCTGTTGTAATTTCATTTATTGGAAGATTTATTTTATCTAGCATTTTGGTTATATTATCTTTATAATATTTTAATGTTCTAAGTGAACAGCCTTCAATTTCTTTTGATGATATAAATTTATTTAATATTTCTTCATTGTTCTTTTGTATTTGTTGTTTTTGGTTTTGTTCTAATATTTCAATGTGATAATTTAAACATATTTCTGTAAGTATCTCTTTTAATTTTATTCTTTGGTTATTGTCTAAAAATTCTCCTGTTGTATCAATTACTTTTTCAACAAATAATTCTCTCATGACAATTACCTCCTTACATTTTTCCATAATTTACAATATATAGAACTCTACCTATATTATACAATATTTAATTGACATAATAAAAGATGAGTATACTTTATATACCCACCTCAAAATTTATAATTTTTTTATTTAAATTTTAAAATTCAATCTCAGCAACAAATTACTATTTGTCTAACACAGATTATATCAAAAAATTCTATAAAAGTATATAAATTAATATAAACTGTTTTTTAATTGAATCAGTTTAAAAAAATTCTCAAAAAATTTCCGACTTTTGGATATTGAATGACATATACCTAGTAGAGAGTAAAATCGTAAATAAAAAAATTAAAAAAAATTTTTAGAAAATTACCCCTTTTTTGAAAAACGATGGCATATACCTAGTGAAGAGTAAAATATAAAAAAATTAAAGAAAATTTTAAAAATTACCACTTTTTTGAAAAACGATGACATATACCTAGTGGGGAGTAAAAATTTTAATTACAAAAAAGTTAAATTAATTTTTTACAAATTATACTTTTTGCAAATATAGGTGGCATTTACTTATTAGAAGAACAAAATTTTACTCTTACTAAATCAAGAAAGGAGGAAATCTACATTGACAACAAATGAAGAAAATACAAAATTAGGATTAACTGTAGATGAGGCAAGAGAAATGTTAGGTATAGGTAGAAATTTAATGTTGAAATTAGTTAAAGTAAAAGGTTTTCCAGCAGTTAGATTTAAAAGAAAAATAATCATTAATAAAGAATTGTTACCAAAGTGGTTTGAGGAGAACTGTGGTGAGTATGGCGACTATGATTATTAATAATTAGTAAAAAGGGCTGATTTCTTGTTTTAAACGTGATAAGATATGTTTAGATATTAAGTTTTGTGCCCTTAAACTATTTATATTTTTTAGACTTATTTGGAAGGAGTTATTTAATGGAAAAAATAAATAGACAAAGAGCACCAAAAGGAACAGTTACAATAAGGAAAAAAGGAAATAGTTATGAGGCAAGAGTAACATTAGCTCTAAATTCAATTATGGAAGGAGTTGATAGGAATCCAAGATTATCAAGAACAGCAAGAAGTGAACAAGAGGCAAGAAAAAGATTAGGAGAATTAATTACTGATGTATATTTTGATATTAAAAGGAATAGTACAAATCCTAATGTTAAAGTATTTACAGAAGAATGTTCATTAAAACTAAATAAGTTTACTGAATTTAATGAGGAAAAAGCTAAAAGGAAAATAGAAATACTAGCAGATGATTATATTTTATTCCCAAATATAGAAAAGGAATGGCTTAATTGGAAAAAGAATCAAGTTAATCCTACTACCAATAAAACTATCAGTTTAAAAACTGTAGAAACTTACATAAATACAATTAAAAATCACGTTATGGTAGATTTTGAAAAATATCATGTTAGCGAAATTAGTAAAGACTTAGTAGAAAACTACATCAATGAGAAAAGACAGAAAACACCTAGACTTGCTAAAGATTTATTCTTGCTTATTAGAGCAGTATTAACTTATGCTAAAGATAAGAAAGGATTAATAAAAGAAGTTCCAAACTTTGATTTAAAGTTTCAAAAAAAGAAAAGAGCTAAGGCAGCAAAGGTATGCTATTTGCTAGAAGATAGGCAAAAAGTGTGGCTTGATGTATGCGAAGAAGATAAAAGACCTTTTGCTTTACTTTTTGCAACATTACTGCAAACAGGTATGCGACTAGAAGAAGGATGTGGTTTAAAATGGAAATCCGTTCACTTTAATCAAAATAAAATTAAAGTAGAAAATGCTTACAAAGATATTACCTTATATGATGACGAAATGAATATTACTGGACATATTATGACTGATGGAGATTTAAAAACTACAGAAAGCTATCGTAATATACCAATGACACCAAGATTAAAAGAAATGTTACTTAACCTAAAAAGAGAAAAAATGAATAATTTAAAATATGGACAAGAATGGGATAATAATGAATATGTATTTTTAAATACAATAGGAACACCTTATGTTCCAGAAAGATTAACAAAAAAGATTACAGAATTTATTAAAAAACATAAATTAGAACACATGACAATTTATGGATTTAGGCATTCTTTTGCAACTTTAATGAGTGTAAAAGGTATGGACAAAGAAGTTTTACGAGAATTAATGGGACATGCTGAATTTGAAACTACAGATTTTTACTATATTCATGTATCAGAAGAACGAAAGAAAAAAGAATTTGAAAGAGTAAATTTTGAGGAATTTTAGGGGAAAACAAAAAATGCTGAAAGCAAGTTTACACAAGTGAAACGATACTTTTTAAAGAAAAAGCCTCAAAAAAAAAGAGTTCTCAAACTAGCTTGAGAACTATGATTTACCAAATGGTGTGCCTGGAGGGATTCGAACCCCCGATCTGCAAGTTCGTAGCCTGCCATTCTATCCAGCTAAACTACAGGCACATATAGAATATGCTTTTGGTATGAAATTTATATTAAGGGGAATTTCAGGGGAAACCTTTTGACACTATCTCTTGAAATCCCTAAATATCAATATTTATAAGTTTGTGAGTGTGCGTTTCGTAGCCTGCCATTCTATCCAGCTAAACTATGGACACAAATTAATAATACTATTTAATTATACAGTTAAAGAATAAATATTTCAAGTAGAAATTCAAATTTTTGTATTAAATGGTTACTAGTTAATATTTATTTTATACAAATCAATAAAATTAAGTAATGTTTTAAATAATGTTAACTCTATAAAAATTCAAAAACAAGGGTTTGTTTTTATAATAATATACTCAACTAAAAATAAATAAAATGAATAAAAAAAAATATTATCAATATAATTAACTGAGGTGTTATAATGATAATAAAAAGTGTAAAAATAACAAAAAGAAAATTAAAAATAACACTATTAGTAATACTAATATCCATATTTACTAGTAGTTACATATATATATCCAATTCAAAAAATGGTGAAGTATTAATATTATGGGACACTCATAATGCTATAGACTTAGAAGAACAGAAAGATTATATAAAATGGGTAGACTTCAAAATAACATCAGAAGCATTAAACAGAACAGCAAAATTAGATATTAAATCTCACAATAATAATGAAGAAATAAAATATAATTGGATAGAACTATTATCATATCTAGCATGCAAAAATGGTGGAAACTTCAAAAAATTTAATCAAAATGAATTAGATAAACTAATTACACAATTAAATAGTGGAAAAACAATGGATGAAATAACAAAAGATATGAAATATTATAATTATTATTATGAAAGTTATTCTGCAATCTTAGGAGGATTTATAGGAAATTATTCTATTGAAACAGAAGGAGAAAATGGTCTAACAACATTTCAAGACAAATATGGAATAAAAACATTTTTACCTATTGCAAAAAATTACAGTTTTAGTCATTATGATGACTTTGGAGCATCTAGGTCTTATGGATTTAAACGTACTCATCTTGGAAATGATTTAATGGGAAACATTGGAACTCCTATTATAGCTGTAGAATCAGGAACAATTGAACATATTGGTTGGAATCAATATGGAGGTTGGCGAATAGGAATTAGAAGTTTTGACAAAAAAAGATACTATTACTATGCACATCTAAGAAAAGATCACCCATATGTAGCTGGTCTCATAGAAGGTTCTACAGTAAAAGCTGGAGATGTAATTGGATATCTTGGCATGACAGGCTACAGTCAAAAAGAAAATATAAATAATATAAATATTCCTCACTTACATTTTGGTATGCAAATAATTTTTGATGAATCTCAAGTTGAAGGAAATAATGAAATTTGGATAGATGTTTATAATATTATTGAATTTTTAAAACAAAATCAGTCAAGTGTTTTTATAAACAATACTAAAACAAAAGATTATGCTAGAAAATACAATTTCAAAGAAAATTAAGCCTCTAACATCCTACCTCCGACTTCTGACATCTGACCTCCAACTTACTACTTTTTACCGCAAAATTATACTAACATTCTTAACAGCTTTACCACTAGAAACCTCTAAAGAAACAGTATCTCCATCTTTCTTACTAAAGATAAATTCTTTTAAATCATTCATCGTATTAAGTTTAACACCATCAATTGATAAAATAATATCACCTTCTTTTAAACCTGAACTACTAGCTGGACCATTTTTTATAATTTCTGCAATATAAATTCCTTGATTAAAGCTAATATTACTAGACAAATAAGGAATAACATTCTTATCATAAGCATAAACTCCAATAGTAGCTTGTTCAAATTTCCCATTATTTTTAAAACTCTCTATAACAGGTTTTACAACATTAACAGGAATTGCAAAGCCAATACCCTCTGCTGATGATATTTTAACAGTGTTTATACCAATCACTGTACCATTTGGATAAATTAATGGTCCTCCACTGTTTCCTGGATTTATAGTTGCATCTGTTTGTATTAAATCTGACATATAAGAAATATTTTGTTTATCTTCTAATTTTATTGTTCTATCCTTTGCACTTATAATACCTGAAGTAACAGTCCTTCTAAACTCAAAGCCTATTGGATTTCCAATTGCATATACTGTTTCTCCAACTCTTATTTTACTTGAATCCCCTAGACTTATAGAATTTAAATTTGTTGCATTAATTTTTGTAATAGATAAATCTAAATCTTTATCACTCCACATTACAGTTCCATCATACTTCTTCCCGTTTTCTAATGTAATATAACATGTACTATATTTTTCTCCTGTTACATGTTCATTACTCAATATATATCCATTATCTGTAACAATTATACCTGTTCCTAGGCCTAAAGAATCTTCGTTAGAACTAGAAAATATTGAACTTCCATTATTTTTTAATTTTGAAATTCCAACTACACATTTCATTGTTTCCTCTAACACATCTGCAACATTTTCGCTTTTTTCAGTAACATCTTCCACAGTTTGTTCATTAACTGTGGATTTTACTCTTTCTGCAACATATTGATTTTCGTTTATTTCTATTTGTGAATATGTACTATATAAATATATTGCTGTTACTAAAAATATCACTGATATTAAAGATACAATTATTACTTTTCTCAAATTTCTGTTTTTCTTTCTCATTCTCATATATATCACTCCTCTTAATCATTTTTTACATTTATTATTTTTTTAAACAAATTTTTAGTTATATAATTATTTTTTTGATCAAAACTTTTTAAACACTTGAAATAATTAGACAATATAATATTTATAATATTAAAATCATCACTGACCTAAGTAATTAGGTAATATAACTAAAGGGGGAATAGTCAAATATTTTTATTTATTTACAAGATTTAGTATACATAATTAATTATAATAGTATTAATTTATAAATATATTATTCTTTAAACAAATTTTTACTTTTTTTTCCAAAATTCTTGATTTTATTTAACTTTTATTATAATATTGGTATATAAATTTATAAACAAAATTAAGAAGCTATTAATTATAATGAATGGAGTAAAAAAATGAAAGAGACAAAATTATATGAACTAACAAACCCCCAAAAATCAATATGGTATATGGAAGAATATTATAAAGGAACAGCAATAAATAACATATGTGGAAGTCTAACTATTAGTGAGGAAATTAACTTAAAAAAATTCATTCAATCCATAAAAATATTTGTAAAACAAAATAAAAGTTTCAGTATAAAATTAAATTTAGAAGAAGGAACACCAAAACAATACTTTAGCAATTTAGAAGATTTTAATATAGAAATTATAAATATAAACTCCCAAGAAGATATACAAAAACTTGAAGAAGAAATGGTTAATAAACCATTCAATATAATTAACTCATTACTATTTGAATTTAAAGTATTTAAACTACCAAATGGAAGTGGAGGTTTTGTTGTAAATTGTCATCATCTTATTTCTGATGCTTGTACATTTGCATTAATAGGAAATGAAATTGCAAAAATTTATTATAACTTATTAAATAATATAAATGAAGAATATTATTTTCCATCATATTTAGAATATATTAATTCTGAAAACGAATATTTAACAAGCGATAAATTTAAAAAAGATCAAGAATATTGGACTAATCAATTTTCAACTATACCTGATATAGCCTCTATTCCCGCTTCTTTTAAAAATGTCTCTAGTTATAGTGCAATTTCCAAAAGAGCATCATTTATATTACAAAAAAATACTTTAGAAGATATAAGAAATTACTGTTTAAAGCATAAAATTTCAATATTTAACTTTTTCATGGCAATATACTCTTTATATATTAGTAGAATATGTAATTTAGATGATATTGTTATAGGAACACCAATTTTAAATAGAACAAATTTTAAAGAAAAGACTACAACTGGTATGTTTATTAGTAATGTTCCACTTAAAATTAATATTAATAATAACTCAACATTTTTGGAACATGCTTCAAAAATTGCCAAGGATTCTTTGTCAATGCTTAGACATCAAAAATATCCTTATCAATTTTTATTAGAAAATTTAAGGAAACAAAATTCTTCTGTTCCAAATTTGTATGACAATTTAATTTCATACCAGATTACTAAAGCAAATGATGGGTCTGTCAATTTACCTTATAAAGTACATTGGACTAGCCCTGATTATATCTCTAGTAGTTTAAATATTCATTTACATGATAATAATGATACAGGCGATTTAATTATGTCTTATGATTATCTAGTTGATAAATTTTCTTTTAATGATATTTCTGCTACTAATGATAGAATTTTAACTGTTATTAATCAAGTATTAACTAATTCAGATATTTGCTTAAGTGATATTGAAATTGTTACAGATGAAGAAAAAAATAAAATTTTATATGAATTTAATAATACAAATGTTGATTATCCAAAACATAAAACTATTGTTGATTTATTTGAAGAACAAGTAGAAAAAACACCTGATAATATTGCTGTTGTTTTTAAAGATCAAAAATTAACCTATAGAGAATTAAATGAAAAAGCTAACAGTTTAGCAAATTATATAATTAAAAATGATTTAAAATCCACTCCAATAATAGGAATTCTATTAGATAGATCAATAGAAATGATAATTTGTATAATTGCAGTATTAAAAAGTGGTAAAGCATATATTCCAATTGATCCAAATTATCCTACTGATAGAATTAATTATATGTTAAAAGATTCTAATTGTAATTTAATTTTATCCTCAGAAAAACTATATACAAATTTAAATTTATCTATAAACTTTATTAATGTAGAGTTAAACAATAACAAAGTATATGATAATTATGCAAAAAATCTAAATATGAAAATAAATCATGATAGCTTATCTTATATAATATATACATCTGGTTCAACAGGGAAACCTAAAGGAGTAATGCTAACTCATAAAGGAATATTTAATTTAGTTAATTATTGTAACAATTATATAAAATACCTAAAAGATAATATATATAGAACAATTGTATCAGTTACTACTATAAGTTTTGATATTTTCTTTTTTGAAAGTATAATCTCTTTACAAAAAGGATTAAAATTAGTTATTGCAGATCAAGATCAACAAACAATTCCTAGACTATTAATAGAGTTAATAGAAAAAGAAAATATAGAAATAATCCAAACAACACCATCAAGGATGAAATTAATACTTGATAACATAAAAAATGAAGAAAATCTAAATAGTTTAAAATATATAGTATTAGCTGGAGAACAATTTCCTATCACACTTGCCAAAAGATTAAAAAGCATAGAAAACATAATATTATATAATGGGTATGGACCTAGTGAAACTACAGTATTTTCGACTCTTACAGATGTAACAAATTTTGAAAACATGACTATTGGTAAACCTTTAGACAATACTCAAATATATATATTAGATAAAAATATGAATTTATGCCCTATTGGAACTCCTGGAGAAATTTGTATTTCTGGTAATGGAGTAGGAAGGGGATATATAAACAAACCTGATCTAACAAATAAAAGCTTTGTAAAAAATAAATTTAATAATAACAGTTTATTATATAAAACTGGTGATTTAGGTTTTTATAATGAAAATGGTATAATAACTTGTCTTGGGAGAATTGATAATCAAATAAAAATAAGAGGTCTAAGAATAGAACTAGAAGAAATAGAAAAGGCAATTCTAGAACTAAACGAAATACAAAATTGTGTAGTTGCAAAAAAACAATTTGATGATGGTCATGAATTTTTATGTGCATATTATATTAAAAATAAATCTATTGAAGAGAACTCCATTAGAAGCCATTTACAGAAAAAACTTACTAATTATATGATACCTCAATACTTTATTGAACTTGATAAAATGCCATATACTCCTAATGGTAAAATTGATAAAAAATTATTACCTATGCCTAAAATAAAAATTAATGAGAAAATCATATTGCCAACAAATAAAACAGAAAAAGCTCTAAGAGAAATATTTGAAGAAGTATTGCACTTAGAAAACATAAGTATTGAAGATAACTTTTTTACATTAGGAGGAGATTCATTATCTGCAATAAATTTAGCAACGAAAATATATAATAAATTAAATATACAAATAGGAATTAAATATATATTTGATTATCCAACTATAAAATCCCTTGCGTTCATGCTAAATAACATAAATTATTCCAAAAAAATAATAAAAACAGAAAAAAATGACTATTATCCAACATCATCTGCACAAAGAAGAATTTATTATAGTTGCCAAGTAGCTGGGAAAACATCAATTGTATACAATATACCTGGAGGAATAATATTAGAAAAAGTACCTGATATAGACAAACTTGAAAATGCATTTAATGAGATAATAAAAAGACATGAATCATTTAGAACTTATTTTGAATTAGTTGATGGAAATGTAGTACAAAAAATTATAGATAATGTAGATTTTCAATTAAAAATATCTAATGCAAATTACAAAGATTTGGATAATTGTTTTAAATCTTTTGTAAAACCATTTAACTTAAATACTGCACCTTTAATTAGAGCAGAATTAGTAAAATTTGAAAATGATAAATGTTTATTACTTATAGACATGCACCATATAATATCAGATGGAACATCATTAGAAATATTAGTAAAAGATTTATGTTCTTTATATAATAATGAGAAAACAGATAATGTTTCATTAAATTACAAAGACTTTGCTGTTTGGGAAAGTGATCATTTAAAAAATAATAGATTTGAGGAAGATAAAAAATATTGGATAAATCAATTTAATGATGAAGTTCCTATATTAAATTTACCAACTAACTATTCAAGACCTTCTGAAAAATCATTTAAAGGATCAAAAATATACAAAACACTTGATGCTAATCTTACTACACAAATACATAACTTAAGCAAAAAATTAGGAGTAACACCATATATGATTTTACTATCATCTTATTATATTTTGCTTTCAAAATATTCATCTCAAGATGATATAGTTGTTGGATCTCCTATTATTGGAAGGGATAATCCTCAACTTCTAAATATAATTGGAATGTTTGTTAATACACTTCCATTACGTGCCAAAATTAATGATGATTTAAAATATATTGACTTTTTAAAAGATATAAAAACATTATGTTTAAACAGTTTTGAACATCAAACATATCCTTTAGATGAATTAATAAATAATTTAGATTTACCACGAGATAATAGTAGAAATCCTCTTTTTGATGTATTATTTACATATCAAAATAATGGTTTAAAAAACATACATTTAGATTGCATCAAATCTCAATATTACATTCCTGATACTAAAATATCAAAATTTGATTTATCTTTAGAAGTAATACCAAATAATGATACAATGAATTTAAATTTTGAATATTGTACTAAATTATTTAATAATGATTTTATTGAAATTTTATCAGAACACTATATAAATATATTAAAAATTGTTACACAAAATGAGTATACACAAATATCAAATATTGATATGTTATTTGAAGAAGAAAAACGTAGAATATTATTTGACTTTAATAATAACAACCTAGAATATAATCAAGAAAAAAATTTAATTGATTTATTTAAAGAAATAGTATCAAAATATCCTAATAATATAGCTGTTCAATTAGGAGAAAAAAGTATAACTTATACAGAATTAGATGAAAAATCAAATACATTAGCATTAGAAATGCAAAAAATGGGAATTAAAAAAGGCGATGTTGTAGGTGTTTGTATAAATAAATCTATTGAATTAGTTATATCTATATGGGCAATACTTAAAAATTCTTGTGTTTATATGCCAATGTATGTTGGATATCCAAAAGATAGACTAGAATATATGTTAAAAAACAGTAATTGTAAACTTCTAATTGTAAACTCTACCATGAAAAATGTATTAGATTTTGAATGTAAAATTTACAATATTAGAGGCTTTGAGAAAATAGGAAATACAAATCAATTAGATTTACCATATAAAATATCTTCTACAGATTTAGCTTATATAATATATACATCAGGTTCTACAGGAAAACCAAAAGGTGTAAAAATAATGCACAAAAATTTAATTAACTATGTTCTTTCATTCAATGAATTGTTTGAAAATATTTCTTCTAAAGACAGATTTTTATCTTCAACAAACATTTCATTCGATGTTAGTATTTGGGAATTATTTTTATCAATTCTAAATGGTGCAACATTAGTTTTATATATAGAAGAAATAATAAATAATATATTATCATATTCAAGAGCAATATTAGATTATAAAATTACAACATTATATATACCACCAAATATTTTAGAAGAAGTTTATACAATGTTAAAAAATTCAAAAGAAGTAAAAATTAATAAAATATTAGTTGGTGTAGAGCCTATTAAAAAAAGTACTTTAAATAAATATTATAATTTAAATCCAAATTTAAAAATTGTAAATGGATATGGTCCTACAGAAACTACTATTTGTTCAACTGCTCTAAAATATGTAAAAGATGAAACTAATGATAATATAGTTTCAATAGGAAAACCTATACACAACACTAATATTTATATACTTAATAAAAATATGCAAGTTCTTCCTATTGGTGTAACAGGAGAATTATGTATTTCAGGTAATGGCGTTGGAAATGGATATATAAATAATAAATTAGAAACTGATAAACATTTTGTAAATAATCCTTTTGATAATACATCAAAATTATATAAAACAGGTGATTTAGCAAAATGGAATATTGATGGTACAATAAATTATATGACAAGAAAAGATACTCAAGTTAAATTTTCTGGATATAGAATAGAACTAAAAGAAATTGATTATACAGTTATGCAATATCCTTATATAAATAAATGTTTAACAACAATATATACTACAGGAAAAAAATCTTATTTAGTAACCTATTTTACATCAGATAGAAAAATAAATACATCAGATTTAACAACATATTTACAAACTAAACTTGCATTTTATATGGTTCCAAGTACATATATTCAATTAGATGCCTTTCCACTTACTGTTAATGGAAAAATTGATAGTAAAAAATTACCTACTCCTATAATAAAATCTAAAAATAATTATGTAGCACCTACAACAGAACTAGAAAAAATGATTTGTAAAATATGGGAAAATTTATTTGGAATAAAACATATAGGAATTGATGATAATTTCTTTGATTTAGGAGGGGATTCACTATCTGCAATAAGATTTCAGGTAGAAGCTATAAATCAAAACTTAAATATATCTTATGGAGACATATTTAAATATCCAAGAATTCGATTATTAGCTCAAAAAGCTAATAATTCATTACCTATAGAAGATAAAACAGAAGAAAATTATAATTATACAAAAATAAATGAATTATTATCAAATAATAATGTCGATAATATTCCAAAAACAGTTAAATTTGGACATATTGGAAATATATTATTAACAGGAGCTACTGGATTTTTAGGTGCCCACATACTAGATAACTATTTATCTAATACTGAAAAAGGTATTGCATATTGCTTTGTAAGAAGAAAAAATTTAGGAAATCCTGAAGAAAGATTGCAAAAAACTTTAGAATTTTACTTTGGAAATAAATATACAAAAATGTTTGGAACACGAATTAAGGTTATAATTGCTGATATAACACTTGATAACTTTAGTTTAAATGCTTCAGATTACGAAAATTTATCAAAGAAAATAGATATTATTATAAATAGTGCAGCACTTGTGAAACATTATGGAGAATATGAACAATTCAACTCTATAAATGTTCTTGGAACTAAAAGATTAATTGAATTTTGCAAAAAATTCAATAAAAAACTTTACCATATTTCAACAACAAGTGTTTCAGGTATGGGAATTCCAGAAAATAATATAGAGAAAGCTTCTGAAGTTACATATTTCAGTGAAAAAGATTTGTATAGAAATCAAAATCTAAACAACACTTATATAAAAACAAAATTTGAAGCAGAAAGATTAATATTAGAAAATATTAATTTTGGTTTAAATGCTTGTATTTTTAGAATGGGTAATATTTCTAATAGATACTCTGATGCAAAATTTCAAATTAATTTATCTGAAAATGCTTTTGTAAATAGAATAAAATCTATTTTAAAATTACAAGTTTTACAAGATGGATTTTTACAACATAGTACTGAATTTGCCCCTGTAGATTTATGTGCTGATGCAATAATTAGAATTATTAAATCTAATCCAAAATTTACTGTATTTCATATATTTAATAGTAAATTAATTTCATTTAAAAACCTTGTTGAATATATTAATGAAATTGGTATAAAATTAGATTTTGTTTCTAATTCTGAATTTTCTAATAAAGTTAAACAATTTCTATCTGATAAAAACTTAAAAAATGAAATTTCAGGAATAATTACAGAGTTAAATAAAGATAAAATTTTTGATTTAAATGCTAATATTTTATTAAATAGCAATTTCTCTAATACATATTTACAAAAATTAGGATTTAAATGGACAAATATAAATAAAAATTATATTGTAAAATATTTTAATTATTTTAAAAATATTAATTATTTTGATTAACAAGGAGGTTCTCATATGCTTACTGATATTTCAACATTTATAATATTACTATTATCTTTTCTAATTCTTTTTGTTTTGTCAATATTAGTTGCAAAAAAGACAAATAGAAGTCAATTAAGAACTTGTTTCTTATTGATTCTCTTCTGCCTAATAATTTGTTGCAGTGGTTTATTAGCACAAATATTATTATCAAAAACATTAGGAATTGACCCTATTTATTTTGATTATATAGTCTATATTGGTACTTGTTTTTTACCTATAAGCCTTTTATTTACAGGATTAGTATTTGCAAAAACAAAAATATATTTTAAAAAAATATATCTCTTAATTATTATAATACCAATTATTTCTTTATTTATATTATGGACAAACGATTTTCATCACTTATTCTATAAAGAATATTCTGTTAATATTAATAATACAATTTTTGGACCTTACTTTAAAATACATTCTATAAATTCATATTCTTTATTATTTATAGGATTATATTATTTAATAAAATTTTCTATTAAAAATGCTGGCTTCTTTTCAAAACAATCATTATTATTAATTTTAGGAGCATTAGTTCCACTAACCATAAATTTATTTGGAACATTAGGAATTATACCAATGACAATATATATTACTCCAATCTCCTTTACTATATCAGCATTACTATTTGCTTTAGCAATATTTAAATTTAAATTTTTAACAACAACACCAATAGCATTACAAAAAATAGTAGACAGAATGTCTGATGGATATTTAGTAATAGATGAAAATAATAAAATAACAGACTTTAACCAAACAATATTAATCATGTTTAACTTAAAAGAAGCATACATTAGAAACATAAATATATTCAATTTATTACAAGAAAACAAAAATATCTCACTAGATATAGAAAAGTTAAAACAAGCACTATCAATAGTAAAAAAATCAATAAAAACACAATCATATGAAGAGTATATAGAAACATTAAAAAAACATTTCAGAATAGAAATAAGCAGTTTAAACAACAATACATCATTTATAGGAACACTAATCTTATTCAAAGATATAACACAACATATTGAAGATATGAAAACAATAAAAGAAAATCAAGAAACCTTAATGGAAAGTGAACGTTTAGCATCTCTTGGACAATTAATAGGAGGAATAGCACACAACTTAAAAACACCTATAATGTCAATATCAGGAGCAACAGAAGGTCTATCAGACCTAGTAAAAGAATATGACTCATCAATAGATGACCCACAAGTAAATAGTCAAGATCACCATGATATAGCTAATGATATGACAAAATGGATAGAAAAAATTAAAAATTATACAGAATATATGTCAGACATTATAACAGCAGTAAAAGGACAAGCTGTAACATTATCAGAAACAGACAATGTAACATTTGACTTAGAAGAACTCGTTAAACGAGTTGATATATTAATGAAACATGAACTAAAAAACTCTATTACATATCTAAATGTGAAAATGTTAGCGAATGAACATACAAAAATACGAGGAGATGTTAATAGTTTAGTTCAAGTTATAAATAATATGATTTCAAATTCAATACAAGCTTATAATGGAAAAACAGAACAAAATATAGATTTAATTTTAAAACAAGAAGAAAATAATTTAATCATTTCTGTAAAAGATTATGGTTTAGGACTACCAGAAAAGGTAAAGCAAAAGTTATTTAAAGAGATGATTACTACAAAAGGGAAAAATGGTACAGGATTAGGTTTATACATGTCTTATTCTACTATAAAAGCTCATTTTAATGGTAATATAACTTTTGAATCTGAGGAAAACAAAGGTACTACTTTTAATATAACATTACCTCTATAAAATAAAAATGTGACAAAGGGGGCGTCCCTTTTTGGCACATTTTTTATTTAAAATTACTTGCTTTTTATAATTTTTATTAATATAATAAATACATACTTATTACAATTTACAGCTTATATATTTTAATATTGTAAATTGCAATATAACTTATTATGAGGTGAGTTTATGAGAAAAGGTCTAAAAGACTTTCAAGAAAATGGAAATATAAACGATTATAATTTAAATAATAATTTTAAAATAATGGCAGTAGATGATGAAGAAGGAATAGTTGACTCATTATCAATCTTTTTAAAACGTTCAGGATATAACTATACAGGAGTAACAAATCCAGTTTTAGCTATTGATAAATTAAAAAAAGAACATTATGACCTTTTGGTATTAGACTTTATAATGACACCATATCATGGAGATCAGGTTGTAGAAGAAATTAGAAAATTTGATAAAGAATTATACATATTATTATTAACTGGACATAAAGACTTGGCTCCACCATTAGAAACAATCAGAAGATTAGATATACAAGGATATTGCGAAAAAAGTGATAAATTTGATCAATTATTATTATTAATTGAATCAGGCATAAAATCAATTAAACAGATGAAAGAAATCAAAAAAATAAATTCAGAATTAAAAGATACATTTGACAAATTAGAAAAGGCATATTTAGGCAGTATCCAAACATTAAGATATACAGTTGAAGCAAAAGACCCATACACAAGAGGACATTCAGATAGAGTATCTGCCTATTCAGTTTTAATAGGAAAACATTTAGGTTTATCAGAAAATGACTTAAAAATACTAGAAATTGGAGGGCTTTTCCATGATATTGGAAAAATAGGAGTTCCTGATTCAATTTTAAAAAAAGAAGGGAAACTAACAGATGATGAATATTCAGAGATAAAAAATCATCCTTCAATAGGTGCCCATATATTATCTACAGCAGAAATTTTTAAAGATATTATTCCTATTGTAAAACATCATCATGAAAAATATGATGGTAATGGTTACCCTTCAAGATTAAAAGGAAATGATATTCCTTATTTAGCAAGAATTTCTGCAATTGCTGATACCTTTGATGCTATGACTTCCAAAAGGACTTATAGAAATGCCTTACCTTTAGATGTTGTTGTTGCAGAAATAGAAAGGTGTAAAGGCACTCAATTTGACCCTAATTTAGCAGATACTTTTTTAAATATAATAAAAAATAATTATAATGAAATTGAAGAAATTCAAGAAAAATATAAATAAATTTATTTTATTAGAATATATATTATAATAATATATATTCTTTTTTAGTCATCTTTTGTCTATTTTTGTTGACTTTTTTAACTTATTACTATATTATTTTAATATAAAAATAAAAAAGGGGGATTTTAAAATGTTATCATCAGATTTTAGAGAAGAAGCACGTAAAAGATTAACTGGAAAATGGGGAAAGGTTGCTATAATGGTATTAGCATATATGGCACTATTCTTTGTTATAGGTTTTATTGAAGGAATTTTACCAGAACCAATACAACCAATCTTATCTTTAGCTGAATTAATTATTGAAATACCTTTGGGATTCGGATTAATTTATGCACTTGTAAAAGTCTATAATGGAGAAGATGTAAGTGCTTTTGATTTTGTAAGTTTAGGCTTTAACAATTTTAAGAAATCATGGGGAGTTAGCTTAAATGTAGCATTAAAAATGTTACTTCCTATTATATTAATAATAGTTTCTTATTTCTTGATTTTTGGTGCTTTAATATTTGCTGCAAGTTCTGCAATATTATCACCATCATCAGCAACATCAGCTGCTTCAACAGGTGGAATAGTATCAATAATAGGATTTATATTATTAATAGTTTCTATGATTTGGGCTATAACTAAATCTTTTTACTATCAATTAGCAATGTTAATTGCTATGGAGAATCCTGATATGTCTTCTAAAGATGCTGTATTAAAAAGTCAAGAACTAATGACTGGTAACCGTGGAAAATTATTCTGCTTACAATTTTCATTTATAGGTTGGTCTATTTTAGCAACAATTACTTTTGGTATAGGATTTTTATGGTTACTTCCTTATATTCAATTTGCTACTATAGCTTTCTATAAACATCTTAATGGAGATTCTTCAAATAATGAAGTAGTTTCTAATGTAGAAATTAACGATAATAATGAAAATTTATAAAATATAATGGAAAACTAAAAATCATTGAATTTACATATGTATTTTCAATGATTTTTATTATTATAATTTACAATAATATGACTTTTTACAGTCCCTAATATTTTCTAATTATATTTATTCTATAATTCAAACTTTTCTTGATTCAAATTTCCATTATTATACCATTTATAAAATTTTCTCCAATTTTTACCAAATGTATTATAACAAATTGGTACATAAATACATAAAATTATTATAATAATTAAAACAAGACCTAAAACTATAATAATAGCTAGACTATCTTTTTCATTTTGAACATCTTTTAATGGTGAAATATTTATTACATTATAATCTTTATCTAAATATACTATAAACTGTTCATTTTCAGAATAATCTTTGTAATTATATCCATAATCTGATAAATTAATTTCCTTTTTATCATTTTGGATATACCAAATTTTATCTTTAGATACATGTGCTGTTCTTGTACTATCAGATGAATATTTATCCATTGTACTTACTTGAGTTAGTACTACAATAAGATAAATTAAAATCAGCACTACCATAACTATAACTGTATACTTAATAATATCTTCATATGATTTTTCTATCTTTATATATATCTCTCTTTGTTTAAATTTTCTTTTGCCCACATGAGTGTCATCTTATTAGACTCAAAATTTGCAAGCGTATAATCCATAATATATCTTATTTTTAATTTATCCCCTCTTTTATCTTTAACAAAATTATAATCTTAATTAGACTATTAAACTTTCATAGATAAAGCTACTTTCTTTCTTTCCATATCAATTTTAATAACCTTAACTTTAACAATATCACCAACAGAAACTAAATCTGAAGGATTTTTAATAAACTTATCGCTCATCTCTGAAATATGAACCAAACCATCATATTTTACACCAATATCTACAAAAGCACCAAAATCTATAACATTTCTAACAGTTCCTGAAAGAAGCATTCCCTCTTTTAAATCTTCTAATTTTAATACATCTGAACGTAAAATAGGCTTTGGCATATCTTCACGAGGATCTCTACCAGGTTTACTCAATTCTGATATAATATCTGTTAATGTCATCTCACCTATTTGAAGCTCATTTGCCATTTTTTTAACATCTACAGTTTTTAATTTTTGTCTTATTTCATCTATTTTCTGTTTATCTCTTAAATCTTCTTTATCAAAATTTAATAAATTTAATAGTTTTTCAGTAGCTTCATAACTTTCAGGGTGAACAGCTGTAACTTCTAATGGATTTTTTCCATCAATTATTCTTAAAAATCCAGCACATTGTTCAAATGCAACTTTTCCTAATTTAGGAACTTTTAAAAGTTCTTTTCTCTCTTTTAGTTTTCCATTTTCATCTCTATATTTTACAATATTTTTTGCAATTGTATTATTAATTCCTGATACATAAGAAAGTAATGAAGGTGTTGCAGTATTTACATCTACACCAACTTTATTAACACTATCTTCTACAACTCCTGTAAGGCTCTCAGCTAATCTTTTTTGATTAACATCATGTTGATATTGTCCAACACCAATTGCTTTTGGATCTATTTTTACAAGCTCTGCAAGCGGATCTTGTAATCTTCTTGCTATTGATATTGCTCCTCTAATAGAAACATTAATATCAGGATATTCTTCTGTTGCAAGTTTAGAAGCAGAATATACTGATGCTCCCGCTTCACTAACAATTACATAATGAACATCTCTTGTTGCTTCTTTTATCATATCTGCAACAAACATTTCAGATTCTCTCGAAGCAGTACCATTTCCTATAGCAATCATATCAATTTTATCTTTTTCTATTAATTTTAATAATTCTTTTTTAGCGCCTTCAACATCGTTTTGAGGTTCTGTCGGATATACAGTTGTATAATCTAAAACCTTTCCTGTATCATCAATTACAGCTATTTTGCAACCTGTTCTATAAGCGGGGTCAAATCCCATAACAGTTTTGCCCTTAATTGGTGCTCCTAACAATAATTGTTTTGAATTTTGTCCAAAAACCCTTATTGCTTTTTCTTCTGCTTTTTCAGTTAAATCTGAACGAATTTCTCTATCAATTGAAGGTTCAATTAATCTTTCAAAACTATCCAATATTGTATCTTTTAGCATTTGTGTAAATTGTGTATCACCTTTTATTATATCTCTTTCAATATATGCTAAAATTTTATCTTGAGGCTTTTCTATTGAAACTTTTAAAAATTCTTCCTTTTCTCCTCTATTTATTGCTAAAATTCTATGGCTTGGAATATATTTTATTGCCTCACTATAATCATAATACATTTCATAATTAGATTTTGCTTCTTCATCTTTTGCTTTTGTTTTTATCAAGCCTTCTCTGTAACATTGTCTCTTTATCTCTTTTCTATATTTTGCATTATCAGAAATATCTTCAGCAATAATATCTAAAGCACCTTGTATTGCTTCTTGTGGACTTGATACAACTTTATCTTTATTTTTTCTATCCTCTTCAGAAAGTTTATCAATATTTACATATTCTTTTGCTAATTCTTCTATAGGTGTATTTTCTTTTTGTTCAATTATTATTTGTGCTAATGGTTCTAATCCTTTGGCTTTAGCCACTGTTGCTCTTGTCTTTTTCTTTTGCTTATATGGTCTATATATATCTTCCACTTCTGCTAAAGTTTTAGATATTGCAACTGCTTGTAAAATTTCATCTGTTAGTTTTCCTTGCTCATCTATAGATTTTATTACTTCTTCTTTTCTTGTTTCTAAATTTCTTAAATATGTTAATCTTTCACCAAATGTTCTTAATGTTTCATCACTTAATCCTCCTGTAACTTCTTTTCTATAACGTGCAATAAAAGGAATTGTATTTCCCTCATCTATTAATTTTATTGTGTTTTCTACTTGTGTTATTTTTATATTTAATTCTTCTGCTAATATTTTTATAATTTTATCCATTATTAAAACACTTCCTTTTTTAGATTTAATACATTATTATATTTTTTATAACCTCTAAATGATAATATTCCTACAATTGTACCAATAACTAAAATTATTAATATAACTTTTAAGATATTTAATAACATGTTTTTTATCTTCAATTTTCTTTTTTAATCTAATTAATTATTTATTGTAATTATTTATAATTTACATTTTTTGTTATATTATATATTTTCTATAAATAAAAATCAATATTTATAGAAATTTGACTTAAATTTGTAACATCCTTGTAATAAAAAAATACTTTAAGTTTCGTTTTTTTTCTTGGAAAATCAAAAATGTTATCCACAGAATTATGAAATTTATGTGAAAATGAAGAAAAACCACCGTTGTTTTAGTATAATTAACTTGAAATAAAAAAAATACACTAAACAAAACATGGAGGTTTTTCTTATGGATAATTTTACCTTAAATAAATATGAAATGAAAAGAGATATAATAAATTTTTCCAAAAAAATTTCAGTTGGCTGTGATAAACCAAAAAGTAAATTTATAATGGATATGATTTATGGAATCTCAAAGTCAAAAGATATTCTATTATCAAGCATTGCAGAAGCATTAGACGAAAATGTAAAAAAAGCTTATACAATAGATAGATTAAGTGATAATATATCAAATGATTTATCTTGTTCAATAGATGAAAATTATTGTAATTTGGCAATGGATACATTAGGAGAAAATCCAATATTTTTGATAGATGGCAGTGATATAATAAAACCATTAGGGGAAAATTTGAAGATTTAGGAATAGTGAGAGATGGCTCAAGCATAAATAAAAGTTATGAAAAAGGATATCATCATACAGAAATAGTAGGGTTAACACAAAATATAAGACAACCAATAAGTGTATTTTCAAAGATACATTCATCAACCCAAAAAGATTATGTATCAACAAACACAATAACATTTGAGGGAATAGATAAAGTAGTAGAGATGTTAGATAAAAGAAAATTAAAAGGAATATTTGTAAATGATAGAGGATATGATAGCAATGAATAATATTTGTGTATGGACTTTCAGAAACACCAATGATGCTTGCAAGTAACATAGAAATAAAAAGAAAAGAAGATGTAATAAAAATAGGAAGATGCTATTTAGATTGATGGAGAATAGAGGAATATTTTAAATTTAAGAAACAAGAATATAAATTTGAAAACTTCAGAGTAAGGAGACGAAAATAAATAAATAATTTAAATAAAATGCTAACATATACAATAGGACTAATAGCAATATTAAGAGAGAAAATTGGAAAAAGAGAATTTGTAAATAAAATAATAAAAGAATCAAGATCATTAAAAAGAAAAGTATATCTATGGTTTTATCAATTAGCAAGAGGGATATATAATATATTGTCAAAAATAAGAAGTGGAATAAAGGAATGGCAAAATATTAGAAAAGTGAAACAATATGATGGACAACTATCTCTGCTCTGAAGGCATATTTTACATAATGTAAACAGCCTATTTTCAGTAGGTTTATTAAAAGATGTCTAAAAAAATATAATTGATAAAATCTGTAAATAATATACATTTTTTACTAATTATATTTAACATTAAAAATTATTTCTTCAAAAAACCGAAACTAAAAAAAATACATATTGTCTTTTTTTACAATATATGATATTTTATTTTTGATAAGGGGGAATAAAACTTGAAAAAAAACATACAAGATAATAAACATACAAAACTAAGTAAAATCCTAAACATTTTTATAATTGCAATATTTATCATTCTAATTTGCATAGCAATTTTAAATAACACAATAAATACAGATAGTAAAAATACTACATATTCAATATATCAAAAAGAAATTGAAAACGATATAACAACAAATGACACAAAAATAAAATACGATGAAAATAATACAACTGAAACAGATACAACATTTACATTCTGTGCAATTGGAGATGTTATGTGTCATAATACACAATATTGGGATGCTTATAATTCATCTACAAAAACATATGATTTTTCTTATGTTTTTGATGAAATTAATACATATACAAAAAATGCAGATATTACTGTTGCAAGTTTAGAAACCTCTTTTGCTGGTGAGGAACGAGGTTATAGTAATTATCCAACATTTAATAGTCCTGATAATTTAGCATATTCATTAAAAGATATAGGAATTGATGTAATTTCAACTGCAGGAAATCACTGTTTAGACATGGGATTTTCAGGTCTTTCAAGAACTATTGATGTATTAGACAAAGCCAATATCTCTCATGTTGGTACTTACAAAACTCAAGAAGATCAAGATAAAATTTTATTTAAATATGTAAACGGAGTAAAAATTGCATTTATAAATTACACTTACGGAACAAATGGAATTCCCATTCCTAAAAATAAAGAATTTTGTGTAAACTTGATTGACAAAAATCTAATAAATAAACATATTAAAACTGCAAAAGATCAAAATGCTGATATAATTGTTGCTTGTATGCACTGGGGAACTGAATACAGAACCACTGCAAATGAAGAGCAAAAAGAACTTGCTGACTTTCTTTTTAAAAAAGGTGTTGATATTATACTTGGTAACCATCCTCATACTTTAGAGCCTATGGAAAAGAGAACTGTAACTTTAGAAGATGGTACAACTAAAGAATGTTTTGTAATTTATGCTTTAGGTAATTTTATTTGCGACCAAAATGCTGAAAATACAAGAAATTCTATTATTTTAAATTTAACTATAACAAAACATACTGATGGTAATATTTCGATAGATAAAATTAATTATGTTCCAATTTATATGTATAAGAATACTTCTATTAAAACAAGAGGAATGCGACTTATTGATATTAATAAAGCTATTTCAGATTTTGAAGCTAAAATTGAAGGTGCTGTTGACGTGAATTTATATGACTTATTAAAGAAACAATTATCTAAAATTATTTCAATTATTGAAAAATAAACGTGACAAAGTGACAAAAGGTGACAAAGGGGGCACCCCCTTTGTCACCTTTTTCTATTTGTTTTCTATAACCTTTTTCTTAATTACTATTATTCCTACTCCTATTATTATTAATCCTGTTATTCCTACTATTGTTGGTATTACATATCCACGGTTTTCTCCTGTACTTTGAACTATTGTTACACTTTCTGATACAGTTGCCACTGGGAATTCCTTTACAATGCTTCCTATTTGTTGTTCTATTATTGTTCCTGTTCCAGTTTCTTCTGTTGGTGGCTCTTTGGTTGGTTTTTCTATTTTTACTGTGTCTGCTTCATTTTTAAATTCTATTCCTTGCATTCCT
>CANSII010000014.1 GCA_947646915.1 uncultured Clostridium sp.
GAACAAAGAACCTAAAACAGAAATTCATCTATGTATTTTTCAGTGTACTTATACATTTTTAGTTACTTAATATTAAATAAAAATGGTATTTTATTTAATAAGTAATGAATAATGTAAAAAAATTTGGAAAAAATAATAAAAGTACTTGAAAAATAAAATTATATATAGTATAATTCATAAGTACAAAGAAATAAGTTATCAATTTTCTGGTAACGATAACATTTAGGGTAATACCTGTTTCCATTCCGAACACAGAAGTCAAGCCTAAATGTGCCAAAAATACTTGCGGGTTACCCTGCTGGGAAAATAGGTTGTCGCCAGATTTTATATATTCCTCTTTAGCTCAGTTGGTAGAGCGCTCGGCTGTTAACCGATAGGTCGTTGGTTCGAGTCCAACAAGAGGAGCCAATATGTAAACAGAATGCTAAAATATTAGCATTCTGTTTAACTTTGTCAAAAGCATTGATATTATTGCGACATAGCTACAGTGTCAAAAACTATAGCTATATAATTAATTGATAAAATTTATAATACATACCTTTCAATATACTTTCACATTTGTTTAAATATGTTTCGCACGACCGTACAACGACTGTACGAAAACTATGAAAATGTTGGTATAACTGAACTTTAAAAAAGAATCCTACTGGTATAGTTGGACTTATTTAGAAATATTTTTTATAACATAATTTTTTGAAAAAGCATTTACAAAGTAAATAAAATTTGCTAAAATGAATATAATAAGAATGACATCAAGTTTTTACAATAAATGTTTTTCGCTAATCAACATGCGAACCATAAAAAGGTTGATTCATAAATGCTTTTCGCTAACTGGTGTGCGAACCATAAAAAGACCAGTTAATAAATGTTTAAAAGACCTTGCTTTTATAAAAAAGGCAAGGTCATAATTTTAGGAGTGGAAATATTGAATATACAAGCAGGTCATTTTTATTTTATAAAAGATGAATTTTTTGAAGAAATAAAAGATAAAGAACTATATGATAAAAAGCTAGCAAGATATAAAAGAGTAGATATGATAGTATTTGGATACATATATGGAAGAAAAAGTGCATTTCTAATTCAAAATATGTTTCCAGTAACAAGAAAGTACATAAAAGAAGAATATATAAAACAAAATAAAGAAGTGACAGTAAATGATGATCTAAAAAAAGATTTAAATACAAAAGCTAATAGAGTACTAGAATTAGTAAAAGCAGGAAATAGAAATTTAGTATTTCCAGATATTATTAATATTGAAAAATATTTATTAAAAAATAAAATGGAGTAAAAGAGGAGAACTTTATACAATGAAAATAGGAATAGATTTAGATGGAGTAGTTATAGATAGTGATACAACTTTTAGAACTTATGAAGAAATATTTGATATTGATACGCTAAAAGGAAATAATTTAGTAAAGAAAGAAGAGCCTAAATTTCAAGCTAGATATGATTGGACTGATGAAGAAGAAAAAGAATTTATAGAAAAATATTTCTTAACAGTGTCAAAAGAAAGTAATTTAATGTCAGGATTTATTGCAGTATATAATTTACTAAAAAAATCATGAGTTTATAGTTATTACTGCAAGAGGTGGATTTATTAAAGAAATGAAAGATGATGCTATAAGACTATTAAATGAAAATAAAATAGAATTTGATAAATATTATTGGAAAGTTGAAGATAAATTAGAAATATGTAAAAAAGAAAATATTGATATTATGATTGATGATGATTGGAAAATTATACAAAGATTAGCAGATAACAAAATAAAAACATTATATTTTAGAGATACAAATCTAGTAGAATTAGAAGAAAATGAATATATCAAAGAAGTAAATAACTGGGGAGATATATATAGAAATATAAAATATCAAAATTAGAAAAGCTTTAACATACTTTCACAGGGTTTCAAATACCTTTCACACGACCGTACATAGAAAAAATGAAAGTTTGGAAGTGTTGACAACAGCGAAGATACAGAAGTTTTTGACAAACACAAAAACTTAAACCGTTTCATTTGAAACGGTCTTTTTTTGACCAAAAGTTTTGAAAGAAGGAGGTTTTTGTGGTATTATGTTATAAATAACAAAAAAAGAAATCAATATGAGTAAGGATTACTCTCTAAAATCAAATGGACGTGCCGTTTAAAATTTAAAGGAAAGGAACAGCCACAAATAATAAATGGTTGTCTAAGAATTATTGAACATACCAATTTAGCGTATGTAGAGCCCCATAGAGTAATTATTAAAGATAGCTTGTACCTATTCTTTAATGAACACGATTATTTCTATGTAAATGATTTAAGTACAAAATATCCGTTATCCAAATTACAAGAACATATCAGCGGAAATACATAACATAGAACGGCAAAGCATTTTAGAGTTTTTAAAAAATTATACTATATTGGTTTATTTGTGTTATTAAAAAGAAAATTAAAGAGATAGTAATAATAAATATAAAAACTCTAAAAGTGCTAATAGCTAGAACTACACTATGTGGCACTTTGTGCGTTATGCATATAATGATTTCTAATGGCTAAAGCCATAAGACAATCATTTATAGTTGCCTTTCTATTCATATGCGAAAGCATACTAAAACTATAACAGGCAAAGCCTTAATAATCTTAGCAATTTGGAAGGAAGATATGTAAAATGGCAAATATTAATAAAAAAGATAAAGAGATAAGTTTGAAATTGATATAATAAAGTAGATAAAAAGGATTAAGAAAATAAAAAAGTTAAACTAAAATAAGGCGATTTTATTTACAAACGCCTAAAGAAAATTCATATAAAAAAGCAAATGAAGAATTAGATAAAAAAACCATAGAAGAATATGAAAAATCCAAAAAAAGATATGGTTCACCCAAAATCACAAAGATATTGAATATACAAGGAATAAAAGTAAGTAAAAAAAGAAAGGATATCCTTATGATAATGCAAGTATGGAAAGCTTCAATGCCATATTAAAGAAAGAAGAAGTAAATGTAAATACGTATAAAACATTTAAAGAAGTGAAATTAGCTATATTTGAGTTTATTGAGAGTTGGTATAACAAAACAAGGATACACAGTACACTTGATTATAGAACTCCAAATGAAAAATATAATGAATACATTAAAAGTATAGCATAATTTAAAGTTGTTATAAATGTTAAAGATTTTCTTTAATATTTATAACAACTCCACAAGCAAAGCTTGAAAAAAATATATAAATTTGTGGAAAAATGTGTCTAAAAACTTGACCTAAATCCAAGTTAAGTATGAGAATTTTTTCTATAATTATCACAAAACATATTAACAGAACAAAAATTACATTTAGGATTTCTAGCAATGCAAGTGTTTCTACCATGCCAAACAAATAAATGATTAATGTCCTTTAAATACTCTTTAGGAAATAATTTTAATAAATCCTGTTCAATTTTCAGAGGATCAGATTCTTTAGAAAGGCCGATCAAATTAGAAATTCTTTTTGCATGAGTATCAACAGCAATGCCATTAGCGATACCAAAAACTTCAAGCATAATAACATTTGCAGATTTTCTACCAATACCAGCTAAACTTTGTAGATCCTCCATATTATTAGGAACAACACCATTAAAATTTTCTAAAACTTGTTTAGCACATAATTTTATATTTTTAGCCTTATTTTTATAAAAACCGCAAGGATGAATAATATCTTCTAATTCCTTAATATCAATATATGCAAAATCATTAATAGTTTTACATTTTTTAAACAGAGTTGGAGTAGTCTTATTAACTCTTTCATCAGTACATTGAGCAGAAAGCATTACAGCTACAACCATTTGAAAAGGAGTTTCAAAATCAAGACTACAAGTTGCATCAGGATAAGACAATTTTAAATTTTCTATTAAATTTATAATATCTTTTTTTTTCATAAAAACCTCCAATGTATAAAAATATTCTTTAATTATAGAATATGAACAAAGATAATACATTCAAAATATATACAAATTAAAATAATCTTTAATATATTATAAAATGAAATATAATAAAAAACAAGTAAAAAGAATTTTTTGTTTTCGATTTTTTACATAACTATATTTTTTAGAAAAAAGATATATATTTTTTTCATAATTAATTTTATAAAATTGAAAACCGAATCTAAAAAAAGAATTCTATTAACATAAAAAAGGAACAATAAAGTATGTAAATTAATATAATATATAAAACAAAAAGGAGGTAGTAATATGTTTTGTGCTTTAAAGAAAACAATTGGAGTAATTTTTATAGGAATAGGTTTAGGAATTTTATTAGTATTATTACTTCCATTAACAGGTTGGCTATTTATAATTGGTGTAGCCCTTGCATGTGTAGGGTTAATGTGGTTAGCTTGTTAGCTTGTGTAATTCCTATAGTTAAATAAAAGGGAGGGATACATATGACTATAGTTGTAAAAAAAGTTCCAAAATTTTTAAGGGGATTTGTGAAACTTATATTTAGGATAAAAGACTAAAGAGCAAAAGAAGCATAATTAAATTTTAGTATATAATTACTTACAAATTAGTGTAAAATATTGATAGTATAGGAAAATCTTTAATTTTTCATATAACACAAAAAAAGAGCTTATGCTCTTTTTACTTTACCATTTTTTAAACATTTTGCACAAACATGAATTCTTTTTGATTCACCGTTTTCCAATATTGCTTTAATACTTCTTAAATTTGGTTTCCAAGTTCTTGGACTTCTTTTGCTTATATGTGAACGAGTAATACTAAGCTTATTTCCATTACTTTGTGATTTTCCACAAACTGCACATTTAGCCATTATTTTTGCACCTCCTAAATCCTTTTATTCTTAAATGACTGTTATTAAGTTTATCATAAAAAAACAAAAAAAACAAGTATTTTTTCTAAAATATAAAAAAAACCTTGCAAATTAACAAAAATATGATATAATGTAAAAGCTATTAGAATTAAGAAAATAAGAAACACAATGTTATTTTCAAAGGAAACACTTTGATTTCCGCTATGTAACAACAAAAAGGTGAAAGGATTGAATTAACAATGAAATGTAAAGTTGAAAAAACAGAAAATGCAAATGAAGTAAAATTAGAGTTGACAATAGAAGCTCAAAAATTTGATGAAGCAATACAAAAAGTATATTTTAAAAGTGCAAAATACTTTAATATACCAGGATTCAGAAAAGGAAAAGCACCAATGAATATAGTAGAAAAGTACTATGGAAAAGAAATTTTTTATGAAGACGCATTTAATGAAGTAGTACCAAATGAATTAGAAGAAGCATTAAAAGAAAATAATATAGAAGTAGTAAGCAAAGCAGATATTGATGTAAAACAAATAGAAAAAGGTAAAGACTTAATATTTACAGCAAAATTCCAAACAAAACCAAAAGTTGAACTTGGAAAATATAAAGGTATAGAGATTAAAAAAATAGAGTATAATGTATCAGATGACGATGTAAATCATGAATTAGGACACATGCAAGATCACAATTCAAGATTAATAACAGTAGAAGATAGAGAAGTACAAAATGGAGATATTACTACAATAGATTTTGAAGGATTTGTTGATGGAGAAGCATTTGAGGGAGGAAAAGCTGAAGGACATGAACTTGAAATAGGAAGTAATACTTTTATACCAGGTTTTGAAGATCAAATAGTAGGAATGAAAATTGATGAAGAAAAAGATATAAAAGTTAAATTCCCTGAAGAATATTTTTCTAAAGAATTAGCAGGAAAAGATGCAGTATTCAAAGTAAAATTACACGAAATAAAGAAAAAAGAATTGCCTGAATTAGATGATGAATTTGCAAAAGATGTAAGCGAATATGATACACTTGAAGAATTAAAGAAAAGTATCATTGATAAATTAGAAAAAGAAAATAAAGAAAAAGAAAAATATGAAACAGAAGATGCTGTTATAAAGGCTGTATGTGAAAATATAAAAGTTGAAATTCCATCTGGAATGATAGAAACAGAAACAGAAGACATGTTAAAGAACTTTGAAACAAAACTATCATATCAAGGAATTAAATTAGAACAATATCTTCAAATAATGGGAAAGACATCAGAAGAAGTTAAAAAGGAATATGAACCTCAAGCAGTGGAAGCTATAAAATCTAGACTTATGTTAGAAGCAGTAATAAAAGCAGAAAAAATAGAAGCAACAGAAGAAGAAATAGCAGAAAAAGTAAAAGAAATGGCTAAAAATTATGGAAAAGAAAATAACGAAGAATTCTTAAAAAATGAAAATGTAAGAAAATACATAAAAAGTGGAATAGAATCAGAAAAAGCTCTAGAATTTTTAGTTAAAAATGCAAAAATGAAATAAGATAGCAAAAATAGAGAGGTTGGAGTGAAAGTTAATTGAATTCATTGCCAACCTTTTCACTGATATACATTTGAGTGATTTCTATAATTAAAGGAGGAAAAAAAATGTTAGAAAAAAATAGTTTAGTACCTTATGTAATTGAACAAACAAGTAAAGGAGAAAGATCATATGATATATTCTCTAGATTATTAAAAGACAGAATAATATTTTTAGGTGAGGATGTAAATGCTACATCAGCAAGCTTAGTAATTGCACAATTGTTATTCTTAGAATCAGAAGATCCTGATAAAGAAATATCTTTATATATAAATTCTCCAGGAGGATCAATTACTGATGGTATGGGTATTGTTGATACAATGAATTATATAAAATGCCCTATATCAACAATATGCGTTGGATTAGCTGCAAGTTTTGGAGCAGTATTATTAGCAAATGGAGAAAAAGGTAGAAGATTTGCAACTCCAAATTCTGAAATATTGATACATCAACCATTAATTGGTGGTCAAGGTGGAGGAATATCAGGTCAAGCAACTGAAATAAAAATACATGCAGACCATATGATTAGAACAAGAGAAAAATTAAACAAGTTGTTAAGTGATAAAACAGGTCAATCTATAGAAACAATAGAAAGAGACACTGAAAGAGATCATTATATGACTGCAGAAGAAGCTCTAAAATATGGTTTAATAGATGGTATTATGGATAAAAGAATTTAATTTTGTTAAAACATCAAATAATTAATAAAGAAAAAGTAGAAAGGGAAGAAAAAAATGACAAAAAATGACACACCAAAAAGTGTAAGATGTTCATTTTGTGGAAAAGCACAAGAAAATGTAAGAAGAATTGTTGCAGGACCAGGGGTTTATATATGTGATGAATGTGTAGATTTATGTTTAAGTATAATTGAAGCTGAAGGATATGATCAAGATGATGAGTATATATTAAATGATTTAGATAAAATACCAAGTCCGAAAGAAATAAAAAATATTTTAGATGATTATGTTATAGGACAAGAAGAAGCTAAAAAGACATTATCTGTTGCAGTTTATAATCACTATAAAAGAATAGCACATGAAGAAAATGCAGACAAAGAAGATGTTGAAATTCAAAAAAGTAATATATTGATTTTAGGTCCAACTGGTTGTGGAAAAACACTTCTTGCAAGAACATTGGCTAAGATACTAAATGTGCCATTTGCAATAGCAGATGCTACAACACTAACAGAGGCAGGATATGTTGGTGAAGATGTAGAAAATATTTTATTAAAATTAATACAAGCTTCTGATGGAGATATACAAAAAGCAGAAAAAGGTATAGTATATATTGATGAAATTGATAAAATAACAAGAAAGTCTGAAAATTTATCAATAACAAGAGATGTAAGCCGGAGAAGGTGTTCAACAAGCACTTCTAAAAATTATAGAAGGAACAGTAGCATCAGTTCCACCTCAAGGAGGAAGAAAACATCCAAATCAAGAAATGATACAGATAAATACAGAAAATATTTTATTTATTTGTGGAGGAGCTTTTGAGGGATTAGAGAAAATTATAAACGAAAGAACTGGTAAAAAAGGAATTGGATTTGGAACAAAAATAGAAAGCTCAAAAGAAATTAATAAATATGAAGTATTTCAAGAATTATTACCACAAGATTTACTTAAATTTGGTTTAATTCCAGAGTTTATAGGTAGATTACCAATAATAGCGACACTTAGAGATTTAGATAAGCAAGCATTAATAAAAATTGCTACAGAACCAAAAAATGCGTTAATTAAACAATATAAAAAATTATTAGAAATGGATAATGTTGTACTTGATTTTAATAGGGAAGCATTAGAGGCTATTGTTGATAAAGCTATAGAAAGAAAGACAGGGGCGAGAGGTTTACGCTCTATAATTGAAGAGATTATGCGTGATATAATGTTTGAAATACCATCAACTTCAAATATATCAAAATGTACTATAACTAAAGAGACAGTTTTAGATAAGAAAGAACCTGAACTTATTATAGAAGAACGTAAACAAGAAGAAAAAGAGTTAAAGAAGAGACATATTCCACGTAAAAAAGGAAAAGAAACAGCATAGTTGTTTCTTTTTTTATAGTATAGGAAAAATGTTCTATTATAGAGAAGTTCTCTGAACTTCCTATAATAGAAAGTTTTGTTACTCATTTATAAAATTGCACCTAAAATTAAAATTCCTAAATTATCTTTGTAAATTTGTTCAAATTGAGAAATTGGTAAAGGATTTTCACCAATTCCTGCTTCAATTGTATATCCTGGACGATTATAAGTTTGAATAAACCAATCCTTGTAACCAGCAAAGCTGGAATTGTAAGGAACTTCTGTCAGTAAATATCCACTTGATTTTTCAAATTGTTTACCAATTTCATATCCATGGGGAGGATTAATGTTTTGAAAATTCCAATAAATTTCTTGTCCTTGAGTATGATAAGAAATAGTAAGCCTAAAGTCATGTGCTATTGTAAATTTATATATTGCGAAACTTTCAGGTTCTGTTAAGGGTTCATATCCTACAAAATCTCTTGGTGCAGGACCGAGTAAATCCTTGGCTATATTTTATTTCCTTAGCTTGTTCCCAGCCGAGCTGGAAATTGTAAATTTAAATCCACACCTGTGGTCTTTCGTAATTTCCAATTTTAATAAAAAATAAATAAAAGTTAGCAATTACCTGTTAATACTGGATTTTAGATTATAGTGTTAGAGTAGAAATATTTTCAATCTAATGAAAATTTGAGTTCAAAACATTAAAATTACATTAGAGAATTAGCAGAAGAAATATTAAAACTTATAGAAGAATATTCATAGAAAAATTAGTAAATAATTTATAAGGAGTACCAGGTGTTCTTTTTTAATAACAATTAATATTGGAGAAATAGGAATTATTTTGTATAAATGATTGATTTTAAGATAAAATAATGATAAAATATTGATAGTGATTATAAAGGAGAGTGTGAATTATGATTAATATAAGACCAGTGTCAGATTTAAGAAATAAATATCCAGAAATAGAGGACTTAGTTTTAAAAGAAGATGAAGCAGTTTATTTGACCAAAAATGGATATGGTTCAATGGTAGTATTGAGTTTAGAAAAATATGCAGAAATGTTAAAAGTATTAGACAAAGAAAAAGCTCTAGAAGCCAGATTTGGAGTAATAGATATTGATAAAGCTTTAGAAGAAGCAGAGGAAGAAGCTAATAATCCTAATACTAAATGTTATTCTCATGAAGAAATGAAACAAATGGCAAGGAGGATAATTGATGGCAAATAAAAAATATGAAATAAGATATCTTCCAACATTTATTTCACAATTTAATAATATTTTATATTACATTACATATGAACTAAAAAATAAAATTGCAGCAGATAATTTTTATAATGAAGTTATAAAGCAAATTGAGATAAGAAGTAATTCTCCAGAGTCATATGAAGTTTTTAAAATAATCAAAAATGGAGAAACAAAATATTATAAAATAAATGTAAAGAACTATACAATATTTTATGTCGTAAAAAATAATGTAATGGAAATAAGAAGAATATATTATAGTCAAAGAAATTTTGAGAATTTAATATAAAACGAAAAGAACTCAAAATAGTGTGAAAACATTATTTGGTGTTCTTTTTATTTTATATTAAAGAATTAGCAAAAGGTGAATATTAGAGATATCGAATAGACATCTAATAAAAAAATGTGTATCTCGCTAAAAACCACGCTTTTAGGCTGTTATTGGGCGAGGAGATATCGCCCTGATCCTGCAAAATTGTCTGAGGACAATTTTGATTCTCGCTGTAGGAGAAAGAAAGGAGAAATTTGAAAGAACAAAAGGAAAAAGAAAAACTAATTCCAATTATAGTAAGAATTCCAAAGTATAAAAAAGACATGCTAGAAAAACTTGCAACAAAACAAGGAATATACGAAGCGGATGTTATAAGAAATGGAATTGATAAAGAATTAGACATTCAAATGTATAAGGACAATATGGATTTTATTATAAAAGAACTAGACAATATGATAGATGCAAAATTAGATCCATTTATAAAAACACAAAGAAAAATAAATGCAAAGAATTTAAGAACAAGTGCTATTAATACATATTTAACAGGAGAAGTTCTCCATAGATTATTAGGTGATGAAATGCATAAAGATTTTATACAAATGTTGAACAATGCTCGTAAAAAAGCAAATTATTATATTAATAGAGATACAGACAATATGTCAAAACAAGATTTATATGATTTTTATACAATAGGAGAAATGTATCGAAATGAATAACTAAATATTAATACACAAAAAAAGCATTCGTGAAAATACGAATGTTTTTTTTGCGCAACGAGAGATGCCATAAACTCGTTGTAAAATAATAAAGTGACAGGTGTTATGAGCCGATGCTATAAAGTTCATTCGTATGAGTATAAACAGTCTATTTATACAAAATGCGTAAGTGAGATTTTGTAACATATACTCACAATAAAATAAAGAGTTTCAGGAGGCAAAACTTGTAAGAGGATATGTAGGTGTAAAAAGTGTGGGCAAGGATGCACAAAGTTTGGAAAAACAGCATCTGCAGTAGATTAATTAAATCTACATACTAGACTATCATAATTGAAAGCGAAGGAATAATGGGGTTCAATTAGGATGTATTATTTATAAAACAATGGGATAATACATCATTTTTCTGCTCAGAAATTTCAAGGGTTCAAATAAAAAAAGAGATATTTTTTTTGTGTATGAAAAAATAATTAAAAGTACTGTTGACAAAGTATTAGAACAGAGTTAACATCACACAAACCTTAGAGGAAGGAGGAAAGTAATCTTGTTAGTAAAAGAAAATAAAGGAAAATATGAACTAAAAAATATCATTAAACAAATGTATTTATTTCGAAAAGATGAAATTACTGATATGATAGAAAGAGATAATACAATAAGTTTAGATGAATTAGGAAAATTACCAGAAGATATTAGAAATGAAATCATTCAAAAGTTAAAAGAAAGAAAACTATTAGAAAGAGAAAATCATATAAATGATTATAGTTTATATGAACAATTTTATATTACAGGGTTTAAAGATGGAATTAGCACTTTATTAGAAAGCTTAGAGTAGATGTGTTTAAAATTTGTTTTCTCACACAATATTACTCTGGATACTTGCATTAAAAAATAATATTGAAAGCGAGCATATTTGAAGTATAAAAAATATATGAGTAAATTATGAAAACTGTAATCTACTTATATATTTTTTATTTTTTCAATTTATTGTAAAATCTGTAAACTTATGATAAGATTATGAACAATTAATATGTATATAAATCAAGAATGGAGGTACATAATGGTTAATATTGGAATAATCCGGAACTGGAGTTGGAATAAGAACATATTTTAATACGTTTAAAAAATTAGAAAATGCAAATGTAATAGCAATTTGTGGTAGTAGTAAAGAAAGAGCAGAAAAGTTTGCAAAAGAAAATGATATAAAAATAGCTTGTAAAGATTATAAAGAATTAATTGATTTAGAAAATTTAGATTTAATTTGTATTACAGCACCAAATAAATATCATTATGAATATGCTAAGTATTGCATAAACGCTAATAAGAATATGATATTAGAAAAGCCAGCTACTATGACAATAGAAGAAGCAAATGAATTAAAGCAAATGATTTATAATAGTGATAAAATTAATATTATAAATCATCAATTAAGATTTAACCCATATTTATTAAAAGTAAGAGAAATAATAGAACAAGGATTATTAGGTAGAATTTATTATATGAATATACATCAACAAAGTACAGGATTTTCTAATAAGGATATGAAGTGGACTTGGAGTTTAGAAGAAAAAGAAGGTGGCGGAGTAAGGCTTGCAATGGGAAGCCATTTGATAGATTTACTAAGATTTTGGTTAAAAAAAGAAATATTAACAGTAAAAGGCAATATGGATGTTGTAATTCCTAAAAGGTTAGATAGTAATGGAAATATAAAAGATGTTACTGCATGTTCATTCTTTGATGCTAATTTGAATTTTGAAGATAATATTACTGTAAATTGTTCAGCTACATGTAGTGCGATTGGAAAAAATGAATTCAATTTTCAAATATATGGCGAAAATGGAGAGTTACATTTTGATTTAGAAAACAAATTAATAGTATATTTTATAAATGAAAAAGGAATAAAGCATAAAATTAAAATAGAAGGTGTAACAAAAGAAGAACAAGAAAATAAGGTATCAATATTTAGTGGTTCATTTATTTATTATGCGAAGCCACTGTTATCTGCAATAGAAAAAAGTAATGAAAATTTGTTAAAAAATGCATCAAAAATAGATGATGCAATAGAAAATCAAAAAATATTAGATGCAATTAAGGAATCTACTATAGAAGGAAGAACAATTGAATTGAATAGTGGATATAGAAGTAATATTAAATGTTAGGAGATAATTATGAGAAGCCTAGAAAATGCATTTTATATTGGAAATAATAGAGCAATGATATCATTAGGACCACTAACTGATAAAAAATATTGTCCATATAGTTGTGCTTTTTGCTATGTTAAAAGTGGTTTTATGAAATATAAGAAATTAGAAATAGATAATATAATAGAATTTCTAGAGAAAAATAAAGAAAAATATAATATTGTTTATATTTCAGGAGATACAGATAGCTTTGCTCCGCCTAGAACTGATAAAGCTATAGAATTAATAAAAAGAATATCTGAATTTATAGATGTAGATATAACATTTACAACTAGAACAACATTTAATGACGATAATTTAAAAAAATTAAAAAATATTAATGATTATATGAAAAACAAAAATCATAAATTGATTGTGAGTATTAGTATTTCTAGATTATATTCAGCAAACTATATAGAACCAGCTCCAATTCCAAGTCCAGAAGAAAGAATAGAAATGTTAAAAAAGTTAAAAGAAAATGGATTATATACTATATTAGCCACTAGACCATTTTTGCCTATAATTACTTCAGATGAATATATAGAAATAATAAAAAGATCTAAAAATTATGTGGATGCAGTACTAGGAGAAACATGGTATGCAGATGAAAAACTTATTAATGATGTATGTAAAGATTTTGATATGAAAAAAGTACAATTTGTAGAGAAAATAATGGATTTTGACAATAATGATAAAGTATGGAAATGTTATGAAGCAAAAGAAATAGTTGAAAAGGTAACTCAATTTTGTAAGGAGAATGGAATACCTTTTTATATGAGGAGTAATCCTGCAATAGAATATATTAGAAGTAGATAAAGAAACAGGAGAGAATAGAGTTATAGCATTTTATTTGTTATATTCTTTATTTTTTATCAAATCTATAGTAAAATGATGGCAAGAACAAATAGGGAGTTTTAAAATGAAAGTTTTAATATTAAGTTTCAGTAGTAATCAAGTAAATGAAGATAGTTTTATACCAAATAAAATTGGATTAACTTTTTCTTGCGCTCAAGAATGTGAAAAAGAATTGAGAAATCTAGGAAATGAGGTAGAACATATTTGTATAAATAAAAAGAATATAAAGAAATATATTGCATGTGGTAAAAGAGGATGGGGAATTTGTTTAGATAAACATATCTGCATACAAAAAGACGATTTTAATGAAATTTATAAATATATGGAAAATTTTGATGCTTATGTATTTATTACTCCAGTATATTTTCACGAAATGAGTGAATCAGCAAAAACATTCTTTGACAGATTAAAAAGATGTGATGCTTTTAATGATGATTCAAAAATAAAAAGAAAGAAAATCGTTTGCATTGCTTGTGCAGGAGGTAGTGGTAGTGGAACAGAAGAAACATTAAAATCATTTGATATATTAAATTACTTTTTAGGAACTGACATGTATGCAAGAATACCAGTAACAAAAGCAAATTTTGAAAGTCAAAAAGAGATTATAAATAATGCAATGAAATTGGAGGAATAGTATATGAACTACAGTTATGTAATGGGAATCAATAATATTGATGCACTTAAACAAGATAATTTTAAAATAAAATCATTTGGGAATAATTATGGAGTTATATTTGATGATAACAAAATTGAATTGTTTGAAAAATATATATGTGAAACACTTGAAAATGGATTTTGGAATGAATATCTAGGTAAAGATAAGGTATTTATCTTTAAATTCAAAAATGGCGATATAAAGAAATATGTTCTAAATAATGATAATGAAAAAGAAATATTGAAATTATGTTGTGAATTTGCAGAATGTGAATTTGAATCTATCGACAAAATGTTAAGAGATAATAGTTTTTATGCAGAAACTTATTATGCAGGAAATATTATAGATAATACATTTATTGATTTTTTGATTAGGGCAAAGAAATCCACTTATGCTAATAGTGCAATTGAAAAGGTTGTAGAAAGTAGAGTTGGATCATCAGACTATAATTATGAAGAAATAATTGATAATAAAAAATATACATATCACGATACATATTTTGGTGGAATTAAATTTATGGGTGAGGAAGTTGTATATTGTGATGATAATAAGCCAATATGGGGAATGAATTATTATGGTATAACTTATGATGATGCACTAGGCGAAGAAGCAATGGATAACGCATTAAGACCAGCACTAATGAAAGTTGGCGAAGATAGAAATATAATTCCAGCAAGAGGACCAATTAAGTTTGAAAATAATGGATATATCTATACTTTTAAAACAAATGGAACAATAGAAAACTTTGATGGTATTGAGCAAGTATATAAAGATAATAATTTAATATATGAGCTTCATTGTTCTGGTGGAATAATAAAATAAATTGAAATGGAGATGAGTTTTATGAATATTTATATAACTTATGAAAGAACATTTTTTACAGAAAAACAAATTAAGGAATTAGAGCAATATGGAAAGCTAATATTTTTAGAGAGTTATTTTGATTTAGACAAAGCACAATATTTACAAGATAATACGGAAAAGATCTTAATGGCTGATCCAGAATGGTATAAGTGGAATTTAAGGAAAGAACATATAAGTAAAATTGAAAATTTAAAGGCAATATGTATAAATACAACTGCTTTTGATTGGATTGATTGGCAATATTGTAAAGATAATAGAATAATAGTAACACATACTCCAAAATATTCTACTGATTCTGTTGCAGAATATGCTATTTTCTTAATGATGTGTTTAGCAAAGAAACTACCAATTCAAATAAAAACAAATTATAAAATGGAATACAATCATGAAATGTTAAATACAGAAATAAGAAACAAAACAGTTGGTATAATAGGTTTAGGAACGATTGGTACAAGAGTTGCAGAGCTTTGCAATAATTTAGGAATGAAAGTTATGTATTGGAGTAAAAATCCTAAAGAAAATAAATATAAAAGAGTTGAAATTGATGAAATTTTTGAGAAAGCTGACTTTATTATTCCTACATTTGCAACAAATGAAGAAACAAGAAAAATTATTACAGATAGTCGAATTGAAATGATGAATGGAAACAGTATAATAAATATTATAATCAATCCTATAGAAATCTATAATCATAAATTAATGTTAGAAAAAGCAGAGAACAATGAAATAGGTTACGCATTTGAAATATATGATGATAAAACATTAAATGATTATAAAGGAAATGTAATGGCAACTGCACCATATTCATTTTATACAAAAGAATCAATAGATAGATTAGTAGATTTGTGGTGTAATAATACTATTTCAATATTAGAAAATAAATCACAAAATGTTGTAGGCTCTTAATTGTAGGAGGAAATATTATGGATAGAAAATATATAGAAAATTGGTTAGATATTCTAAAGGAATCTTGGTTAAATAAAGATTCTAATAAAGCAGCATCATTATTTACTAATACAAACTTTTATCAAGAAACACCATTTTTAATACCTTATACTAAATATGAAGAAATTGCAAAAGAATGGAAGAATATTAACAATCAAGATATAAAGAAGTTAGAATTTAAAATTCTAGCAATAGATAATAATATAGTAATTGTAAATTGGATATTTCAAAGAGATGTTACAGAATTTGATGGTATATATGAAATAAAATTCAATGATAATAATGAATGTATTTATTTTAAAAGTTGGGAAATGGAAAAATAATTTATAGAAAGGTTTAATAGAAGAAATGAAAATAGTAAAATCTAGTGAGGCACAAACAATAAAAAATAGTGATACAAGCAAACTATTAGAATATTCAATAAATTTAAATGATAAAGATATCGATTTTTGTATAAATACAATTAATGGTAGATATCCAGAAAAAGGATATTGTACTAATGAAAAGTGCAAAGAAATATGTTATATACTAGAGGGAAAAGGATCTCTTAATAAAAAAGATGAAAGTATAAATTTTGAACAAGGAGATGTAATTTTAATAGAAAAAGAAGAAACTTACTATTGGGATGGAAATTGCAAAATAATTATGATATGTACTCCAGCATGGTATAAAGAACAATGTAAGTTATTAGATTTATAGGAGAGGAGTAGGTTCTAGTATGAAATATTCTTTTAGAAATTGCACATTAGATGATTTTGACTTTTTATTTGAATTAAAAAAGCAAAACTTTAAATGGTATGTTGATAAGATTTGGGGTTGGAAAAATGATGAACAAAAAGAAAGATTAAAACAAGATTTAAAAGAACATTTAGCTCATAAACGAATTATCTTAATAGATAATAAAGAGGTTGGAGTATATGCAGTACATACAACAGAAAATGGAGAGCTATTTATTAACGAAATAAGTATATTAAAAGAATATCAAAATAAAGGAATTGGAAGAAAAATATTAGAAGAACAATTAAAAGAAAATAAACAAAAAGGTATTAGAACGATTTTACAAGTATTTAAAGATAATCCAGCTAAAAGTCTATATGAAAAATTAGGTTTCAAAGTATATGGAGAAACAGAAACACATTATCAAATGGAAAATGTGAAATAATGGAGGTATAGAATGAGAGAACTTGCAGTAGCAAATCAAAATGAAAATGAGAAAGTAAGTATTATAGAAACAATAAATTCTATAAATAATGCAGGATTTAAAAATGTATTTGTTCAATGGTACAATGAAAATTGGGAACATAGTCAAGAAGAACAAATTAAAATCTGTAAAAAATTAGGATTTAATATTATATTTGCACATTTAGGATATCAGAATATCAATTCGATTTGGGAAGAAGGAATTGATGGAGATAATCTAGTAGAAAGATATAAAAAGGACATTAAAGATTGCTATGAAAATGGAATACCAATGGTAGTAATGCACTTAACGAGTAAGAAAAAAGCCCCTATGTATGGGAAAATTGGATTAAATAGAATTAAAAAAATTGTAGAATATGCTAAAGAATTGAATATGAAAGTTGCATTTGAAAATACAAAAATAAAAGGCTATTTAGAGTATGTGCTAGAAAATATAAAAGATGATAATGTAGGAATTTGTTTTGATGCAGGACACTATCATGTTCATTTTGATGATGAATTTAATTTTGAATTTTTTAAAGATAGAATTTTTGCAGTACATTTACACGATAATGATAAATCAGATGATTTGCATCTATTACCATTTGATGGAACAATGGATTGGAAATATGTTATGAAGAAATTAAAAGAATGTAATTACAATGGATTTATTACAATGGAATTATGTTATAGATATGATTATTCGAAAATGTCTCTTGATGACTTTTATAAAGTAGGCTATGAAAGAGGTTTAGAATTATCAAAAATTGTAAGTGAAAACTAATAAAAAATAGAAAATGTTAAAAATTATAAAATGGAGAAAGTATAAATGGACAAATCAATAAGAAAAGCAGTAAGATGTTATTTAATAAAAGATAATAAAGTAGTAGTTACAAAATATAAGCAAGGAAATAGAAAAGAAGGATATTATGATATACCAGGAGGCAAAATTGAAGATGGAGAAATTCCAAAACAAACAGCTATAAGGGAAATGAAAGAAGAAACAGGAATAGACATTAAAGACTTAAAATATAAAGGGATTATGACAATAGAATATCCAGACAGAAAATTTGTATTTGATACATTTATTTCAACTGAATATGAGGGAGAACCTCAAGAATTTGAAGAAAATACATCAGAATGGATAGATATTAAGGAACTATTACAAAGAGAAAAAATATTATCTAATATAATGATTTTAGATAGATTCTTTATAAAAGGATTAATAGATGAAAATTATAATTTTGGTATGCATATTGTAGTAGATGAACAAGAGAATATATTAGATGTAGATTATAATTTAGAAGAAAATTAACAGTAGTTATATAATATTGAAAAAGCACTATCTTTAAAAGAAAAAGAAGTGCTTTTTTATTTGTATAAAAAACAAAAGAGTATAAATGAAATAAGTAAAATAATGAAAATAGATAGAACTACTGTGTAGAGAATAAGAAATTAAAAATTTGAAGCAAGAATAGAAAAAATTAAAAAACTGCAACATTTGAAAAATTTTTCGTGTTCTTAATAAATAGATAGACAAAAAAAGGAAAGATGTCAAATGAACATGAAAAATAAAACTTTTACTACTTAAATTTTTAAATAAAAACAGAAAATTTGCAAAAAAGTTCCCATTTAAAAATTTTTTCGTGTTCTTAATAAATAGATAGACAAAAAAGGAGGGATGCAAAATGAGCATGAAAAATAAAAAACTAAAAGTTAAATAGAGCTATTTATATACTCTATTAGTTTCTTCATGGAAAAAAGTTGTTAGCAAAAAGTTGCAGGAGTTTATATGGAAGAAATTATAATAAAAATGTATTTTGAGAATAAAATGAAACAAGTAGATATAGCAAAAACATTAAATATTTCTAAATACAAAGTTTCAAGAGTAGTAACTAAAGACACAAGATACAAAGAAGAAAAAGAACAAAGAAAGCACCAAAATAAAAAAAGACATACTGATAAAACAAAACAATATATATATCATAAGAGAGAAGAGGAAAGTGCTATAAATCAACAACTTAAGCAAAATCATATACAAGCAAGTATAGAACTATCAGGAGGAAAAAGTATTAATAACAGAGCATTTAGAAAATGGAATTCATCGATATATAAATTAAATCCAAAAAAGAAATACTATGAAATAGATAAAAACATTAATGCTAGTAATGATGTGCCTAAGATTGTAAGGTAGGGGGAAGAGTAATTTGCAAAATAAGAATAAATGCTACAACAAGATATATTGTAGTTTTGATGAAAAAGGAAAAGACTGCAAAGAATTGCTAAAAGAGTCTTTTGTGGATTATTTAAGAAATAACGAAAATAAGAGCGAAACACTTGAAAGAAACACCACTAAGAGTTAACATCAAGGTAACAGGTATTTGCTAAATTTAGGAGGTTAAAATGCTAAATTTAGAAAGGGAACAATTTAAAGTAGGAATGTATATAAGATTATCAAGGGAAGATGGTGATAAACAAGAAAGTGAGAGTATAGGAAATCAAAGAAATATTATAAAAAGATTTCTCGAAGAAAATGACTTGGACTTTGTTGATGAGTATGTAGATGATGGTGTATCAGGAACAACATTTGATAGAAAAGGATTTAATAGATTAATTCAAGATATAAAATCCAAAAGAATAAATATGGTTGTAACAAAGGACTTATCTCGTTTAGGTAGAGATTATATAAAAACAGGATATTATTTAGAAAATTATTTTCCAGAGAAAAATGTAAGATATGTTGCTATACTTGATGGCATTGATACATATTTAGATAGTACAAATAATGACATTAGTCCATTTAAAGCGATTATGAATGATATGTATGCAAAGGATATTTCTAAAAAAATAAAAAGTGTTTTTAAAGAAAAACAAAAAAGTGGACAGTTTTTGGGATCTATACCACCTTATGGATATAAATTAAGTGAAACAGAGAAAGGAAAACTTGAAATTGATAATTATTCTGCTGATATAGTTAGAGAAATATTTAAAATGTATGCACAAGGACATGGAAGTATAGATATAATGAATCATTTAAATAGAAAAGGAATATTAAATCCAAGTAGTTATCATCAAACAAAATATAAAAAGAAACCATCAAATAAATGGAATCAAATAACTATTTTATCTATGTTAAGAAATCAAGTGTATATAGGAAATACAGTGCAAAATAAAAAAAGAAAAATCTCTTATAAATGCAAAAAGGTTGTTGACAATCCAGTAGAACAATGGATTGTTGTAGAGAATACACATGAGGCTATAATAGACGATAAAACATTTAGAAAAGTAGAATTAATGCTAAAATCAAAAGATACATCAAAACATACAAAACACGAATATTTATTTAAAGGTTTACTAAAATGTTATCACTGTGGAAGAAATTTGCAAATGGCACAAAAGGGAAGAAGTATGTATCCATATATAAATTGTATAGGTCATGAAAAAAGAGGTAAACATCCAATTAGTATGAATTATTGGAAGTTTGAGGAAAATATTCTTGAAGTGATAAGAAATATTTGTAAGATGTATTTAGATGAAACAATTTTTGTAGAAGCATATAAAAATTACAAAAATAATTATATTAATTTACTAGATGAATATCAGAAAAGACTGATTGAAATTGAAAGTAAAGCTCAAAATATAAATTCAAATGTGGATAAAATGTATATGGATAAATTGAATGGAATTATATCTACTGATGACTATATGAGGTTTTATAATAGATTTGCAGAAGAGAAAAAGGATTTAGTAGAAAAGAAATATGAAATGCAACAGAAAATAAGGACTATAAAAGAAAAAGAAGATGAAAATATTGATTCCGTTCAAATAAAAGGAATTATTAATGAGTTTTTAAATATGAAACAAGTAGACAAAGTTTTGATATATAGACTAATTAATTACATTGAAATTGATACAAACAAAAATATTTATATTCATTTTAATTTTAATCATTTAAATATAATAAGTGATAGTGTATCAATAAATGATGGAAGAGTAGAGTATGAGCAGATTTTGAAAATAGGATAATAATCTGCTTATAGTGATTCAATTATAGTATAAGGTGGAAATTAGAAAAAACCACCTATAATTATATAAAATAGAATTAAAATTAATAAAATGTTGAAATTCCAGTAAAAAATTGGATTTATTTATTGGAAATTAGAAAAATCCACACCTGTGAGGTTGATTAACTTCCATATAGAAAAATTTAATAATTTAATATAAAAATATTTACAGGAGCAAGGTGTGATTAGGCATCTTGTTTAATTTTTTTTGAAGAAATAAGTGTTAATATGTGGAAAAAATCAGATAAGTATGATATAGTGTAAAAGTAAATTTGGAGGAGAAAATGGAACTTATAAAACCTTTTGTAAAATGGGCTGGTGGTAAAGGTAGTTTAATTCCACAATTAAAGAATTTTTACCCATTTGAATTAGAAAATGAAACAATAAATAAATATGTTGAACCATTTGTTGGTGGTGGAGCAGTTTTAATAAATATATTACAAAAGTATGATGTTAGAGAAGCTTATGCTTTTGATATAAATATTGATTTAATAAATTGTTATAATGTTATAAAAAGTAATGTAGAAGAACTTATAAAATATTTAAAGGCAAAAGAAGATGAGTTCTTAAGATTAGAAAATGAAGATAGACAAGAATACTTTTATAATGTTAGACAAGAATATAATTCTTATAGAATTACTGAAAATGAGTTAAGTATTAAAAGAGCTGGAGAATTTATATTTTTAAATAGGACATGTTTTAATGGATTATACAGAGTAAATAAAAATGGAGAATTTAATGTGCCTTGTGGTAAATATAAAAATCCAACAATATGCGATGCAAATAATTTAAGAAATCTATCATCTTTAATTAGAAACGTAGTATTTCAATATGGAGATTACAAACAAAGTGAAAAATATATAGATAAGAATACGTTTGTATACTTTGATCCACCATATAGACCATTATCAGTGACATCAGGATTTACATCTTATACAAAGGAAGATTTTAATGATGAAAATCAAAAGGAGTTAGCTAAATATTTTAGAAAATTGGATGAAAAGAATGCAAAGTTAATGTTATCTAACTCTAATCCTAAAAATACAAATAAAGATGATGACTTTTTTGAAGATATATACAAAGGATTTTATATAAACGAAATTTCTGCTAAAAGAATGATAAATGCTAATAGCAAAGGTAGAGGAGAAATTTCAGAATTACTTATTATAAACTATGAGGAGATGAATGTATGTATGCAGGAAAATTCTACTTTGAAGAAAGTAGCTTTAAGCTAATTGATAACGATACTTTTGATACACTAAAAGAACTGAAAGAAAAAAGTTTTGATATGATATTTGCTGATCCACCTTATTTTTTATCTAATGATGGTATAACTTGCAGTGGCGGAAAAATGGTAAGTGTAAATAAAGGTAAATGGGATAATTATTTAAGTCTAAAAGATAAGCATAAGTTTAATAAAAAGTGGATTCACGAATGTTATAGAGTTTTAAAAGACGAAGGAACAATTTGGATAAGTCGGAACACTACACAATATATATTCGATAGGAATGGCTTTAGAAGAGGAAGGATTTAAAATAATAAACAATATTACTTGGCAGAAAACGAATCCACCTCCTAATCTAGCTTGTAAAACTTTTACACATTCAACAGAAACTATTTTATGGGCGAGAAAAGACTTACCAAAAGTAAAATATAAGTTCAATTATGATTTAATGAAAAAATTAAATGATAATAAGCAAATGAAAGATGTTTGGACTACTTCGTTAACAAAACCATCAGAAAAGAAACAAGGAAAACATCCAACACAAAAACCTTTAGAAATTTTAGAGAGAATAATATTAGCATCTACAAAAGAAAATGATTTAATTTTGGATCCGTTTTGTGGTAGTAGCACAACAGGAATTGCAGCAAGTAAATTAAATAGAAGATACGTAGGAATTGATAATTCAAAAGAGTATTTGGATTTATCAATAAGAAGATATGAAGAAATAAAGGAGTAGATGAATATGAAAAAAGATTTTGCACAGTGGTTACTAACATTTACAGATAGTATAGCAAATTATAAATATTATATAGATTTTGAAACAATATATAAGAATGCTGAAATATGTAAAGTAGAATTAAATATGATGAATTCACTAATTGGAAGTGAAGATATAGAAGAAGATTTTGAGAATCTGGTACATAAATATCCAGAAGTTTTAAAATGTATTCCAACTTTATTAGCAGTAAGACAATCAGAAATAATTGTTTTAGATGATGATGGAAACAAATTTGAATATAATTTCAAAAATATGAATTATGATGTTAAACAATATAAAATATTTATGAGAGAAACAGGATTGTTTAATTTACTAGAAAAACATTTAGTAAATAATTTATATGATTATGTTTTAGGTGTTGAATGTGGATTAAATTCAAATGCTAGAAAAAATCGTGGTGGACATTTAATGGAAGATTTAGTGGAGAAATTTATTCAAAAAGCAGGATTTAAGAAAGATGAAACATATTTTAAAGAGATGTATTTGCAAGATATTGAAAAAAGATGGAAATTAGATATGTCATTTATTAGTAATAAAAATCAAGCCACCAAGAGATTTGATTTTGTTATAAAAACTGATAAATGTATTTATGGAATTGAAACTAATTTTTATGCTGCTGGAGGTTCAAAATTAAATGAAACTGCGAGAAGTTATAAAATGATTGCAGAAGAAGCTGATAAGGTAGTAGGATTTGAATTTGTTTGGTTTACAGATGGAATGGGATGGATTTCTGCTAGAAATAACTTAAGAGAAACCTTTGATAATATGGAACATATATACAATATTGCTGATATGAAAAATGGAGTAATGGAAGAGATATTTAAGTAGGAGATATTTAGATGGAAGATAAAGATTTGAATTATTTGTTTAATGATGTATAAAAGAAGTTTTTGAAGTGTTTTATGAGAAAGATAATCAATATTATTTAAATGAAAATGAATTTGATAGATTTCAAAAATATATAAGTACTAAAAATCAAAAAATAATTACTAATTGCATATGGTGTGACAAAGAATTTTCTTTTGATTATGATAGAACTATGTATAAGGTTAGTAATAATGGTTATTTTACTAGTCAAGATTCTATTTATATTGCTAATAATATGCAATATCCACCATATATTCATTTGTCAGGAAAAACTATTTATGGGGCACAACCTCCATATAATAGTGAAAAAATGATAACTATGAATTATTATATAGATTATAGTCTAGTGTGTAGTCATGAAATGGAACATTGCTATTATATGTCTCTATTTGTAAGGGTAGAAAAAGGTAAATTTATTGTTATGAAAATTGGACAATATCCATCAATGTTATCTGTTAAAGGATTTGATTTTGATAAATTCAAAAAGCAACTAAAGAAATATGATGCATATGAAGATTACAAAAATTCAGAATTATCTTTAGCTAATGGTTTTATAGTAGGAGCTTATACATATTTAAGAAGAGTATATGAAAAGCAGTTAAATTATTATATTGAAAAGGATAAAATTGTATTACAAGATAATCATACAGAAACAAAAATAAAAGCAGTAAAATCCAATTTTGATATAAGAATAAATCCATTATTAGAAGATTTATATAGGATATTAAGTAAAGGCATTCATGAATTAGATGAGGAAGAATGTAAAGATTATTATGAATATTTAAAAGCAGTTATAAATATGCAATTACAACATGAAAAAGAAAGATATGAAGAGGAACAACAATCTAAATTATTAACTAAAGCTATTTCTAATATAGCACAAAGACTTAAGAAAAAGTAAATTTATTAAGAACAAAGTAGTGTAGTTTTAGTTGATAAATTTATACAAAAATATTCTCCTAGCGGGCTAAAAAGGTTTTAGGAGATTTTCTCCTAAACAGCAAAATGGTGTCAAAACACCAAGCTGGCGAATTTTGGGCATTAAAAAATGCTCCCACAATTCGAACTGCATGTAAATTAAGTTAATAAAAAATAATTAATGACTGACAAAATGAAAAAATTTAAAAATTTTTTATTTTGCCAGTCATATTTTTCGTTTTCAATCGCTGTTAATAGTAAGAAAGATTATATGAATAATTTTTCTAAAAATTAATAGACATTAAAAGAGGTGTAGCGATTGAAAAAAGACGACTTAAAAATTTATTGTAAATTCAGTAAAGATAAAGAAAAAATTGATAGAGTTATTTGTAAAATATTTAAAGATTACTCTCAAAATAAAAATATTGAATTAAAGAGCAGACAAAATGAAAAGAACACGTTAAAATAATCTTAATGTAAATATTTTTATGGGAAGGAGTGATATGTTTAAACTAATAACTAAAAACTATAAAGTACGGAATGTATATTAGGTTATCTCGTGAAGATGGGGACAAACAAGAAAGTGAGAGTATAGGTAATCAAAGAAAAATAATTGAAAGATATTTAAAAGAACAAGACTTAAATATTGTAGATGAATATGTTGATGATGGAGTATCACGGAACTACATTTGATAGACCAGAATTTAATAGGCTAATTTCAGATATTGAAAATCAAAAAATTAATATGGTAATAACAAAAGATTTATCAAGACTTGGTAGAGATTATATAAAAACAGGTTATTACATAGAAAATTATTTTCCAGAAAATCAAGTAAGATATGTTTCAATATTGGATGGAATAGATACATATAGTGAAACTGTAAATAATGATATTACACCATTTAAAGCAATTTTAAATGATATGTATGCAAAGGACATATCGAAGAAAATTAGAAGTGTATTTAAAGAAAAACAAAAGCAAGGAGAATACTTGTGTAGTACACCAGCATATCGGTTATAAAAAAGATTTAGTTAATAAAAACAAGATAGTAATTGATAATAATGTTGCAGATATAGTTAGAAAAATATTTAATATGTATGTAAGTGGAACTGGCAGTAAATTGATTGTAGAATGTTTGAATAAAAATCATTATTTAAGTCCATCTGGATATAGAAAAACAGGTATTGTTCAAAATGAAGATAAAACGAATTATTTTTGGAATGCAACTACTATATGTGATATGTTAAAAAATGAGGTTTATATTGGAAATACAGTTCAAAATAAAGTATCTGTTGTTTCATATAAAGTGAAGAAACTTCGTAAAGTAGTAAAGGAAAGGCATATAAGAGTTGAAAATACACACGAGCCAATTATTGATAAAGAGATATTTGAGAAAGCTCAAATAATACATAAAGAACGAGCAAAAAAAGTTGTAAAACAATATGACTATCTACTACGAGGATTGATTTATTGTAAACATTGTCGGATGGCAAATGCAAATTGTATTAAAAGTAAATCATAAGAGTAAGCGACCAAAGATTCCCTACATAGTAGATACAGTTTATCAAAAACGAGGCTGCTATGTAAGAAATTTGAATTACCCAAAATTTGAAAAAAGAATACTAGAAATTGTAAGGCAAGTTTGCAAAATATATACTAATCGTACTATGTTAGAAGAAACTTATAAAAAAGTAAAAGATAAATCAATCGATTTAGTAGCATCTATCAAAAAGCAGATTGAAACAATAGATATTAAAATAATTGATATTAATAAGAATTTGGATAGTTTATATAATGATAAATTAAATGGCATATTGACAGATGTTGATTTTACAAGAATATCTGCGAGGTTTGTTAGTGAAAGAGAAAAATTAACAAATGAAAAGAGTGAACTAATGGATAGATTTCAATCATTACAGGGACAACAATCTATCAAAAATAAAAATGATGAAGAACAAATGAATAAAACAATAACTGAATTTTTAGAAATGAAAGAAATAGATAAATCTTGCCTATTTAGACTAATAGATAGAATTGAAATAGATAAAGATAAAAATGTTTTTATTTCATTTAACTTTGCACCACTAAATACAATAAATGAAAATATAGACGAGTTTATCGAAGTAGAGAAAATACTGAATGATGAAAATGCAATATAACAATGACATTAAACGCAATTGATGTAGAATATAACTACATTATTTTTTGAAAACAAAGAGGTGGAAGTTAGTAAGATTTTCACCAGTGGTGTTAAAAATATACCAACCACAAAAATAAATTAATGAAACACAGTAATCATCTATATTATGGGATATTTCAAATTGCTTGAAGTATTCTGTATTTTTTTATGCTTGATTTACTGCTAGAATTGGAGTGGTATATGAAAGAAAAAGAAGAGAATGTTGGATATTATTCTATAATTCCAGCAACAATTTTATACAATAAAGAACTAAAAGCAAATGAAAAATTGTTATATGCAATTATAACATCACTTGCTTGCAAAGAAGGATATTGCTTTGTAATTGATAAATATTTAGCTGAAAAATTGGGTGTTAATCCCAAAACAATTTCAAGTAGGATTTCAGATTTAAAAGATAGAAATTTTATAATTGTTGAAGTAATTCGAGATGAAAATAAACAAATTATTCAAAGAAAAATTTATATAAATGATGTACCCTATCCATTCAATAATGGATACCAGTATCAATCAAAAAATGGATATGCAAATTTATAAAGAAAGGATAGGTGAATTCTATGAAAAAATGTAAAATTTTGAATCAAATTTTTTCTCCCAGCGGGGTAAAAAGGTATTAGGAGATTTTCTCCTAAACGGCAATTTGTGGTCCACAGGACCAAGCCAGCGAATATTGGGCATTAAAAAATGCCACAACAGCTAACGCATATAATCATAGACACGAAATCAAAGATTTTGACTATGATTTAATTCGGAGCAATATTCTTTGCTCTAAATATCAAATTTCGCTTTGTTAATATTGATATTTTATAATAAAGAAATTTAATAATAAAGGAGTGCGTTAAAATGGAATTACATCCAGATAATAGAACAGAAATGATAAAAGCAAGAGTATCAGAAGAAAAGACTTTAATAAAAGCAAAGGCAGAATATTATGGATATAAGAAATTATCCAAATATATAAGAGATTCTGCAATTTATGAAAAGGTAACTAATATTGACTTAATAGGAAAACATGAAATATTAAAAGCATATTCAGATAATACACAAATATTGAAAGAAATGTATAAAAGTATAAGACATGTTGTGATATTTGCTACACAAATTGATAAATATGAAAGGGAAGAACTAAAATTTAAAATGATTGAAATTTTAAAGAATCAAAAAGAAATGATAAAGTTAATTGACAAAAAATTAGATTTGAATATATGGCAACAGGTTAATCATAGAAAAGAGTATGAGTAAATAGCAAAATATTTGACAAATTCTAAAAAAACGAATATAATGTTATTATAAAGTATATAATAAATAATAAATATTACAAAATAATAACAAAGGAGGTAAAACTCATGAATATTTGTAAATTAGTTTTAGAATATATTGAACAATATCCAGAAGATGAGCCAATATTTATTGAAGACATAAAAAAATATGTTATACAGCAATGCGAAAATGATAATAAGCAAGAAAGCGTATTAAAAAATATAAATGTTATTTTAAATAGATTAAAAAATGAAGGGGTTATAAAAGTAGAATATAAAGGAGTATATTATAAGCCAATTATTAGTATGTTCGGCGAAGTTCCATTAAATACAAATAAATTAAGAAAATTAAAATATTTGGAAGATAAAGATGGAAATATAAAAGGTTATATAGTAGGTGCAAAATTATTTAATAAATTAGGGCTAACAACATTAGTTCCAAATGTAACAGATATAGTAACAAATGAATGTAAATATCATAAACAATATGATGAAAGGTTAAGAACTTATATAACAAAACCAAAAATAGAAATAACAAATGAAAATTATAGATATTTGCAGTTTATAGATATTTTAGATAATAAAGACAATATTCATATTGAAGCTCGAAATGCAGATGAAATTTTATATAGAATTATAGAAGAATGCAAATTAGATTTTGAAAAAATTATAAAATATGCTAGAGAAACAAATAATAGAAAAGTATTAGATAAACTATTCGTACTAGCAAGATAGGAGATATAATGTTACTACATTTAAATAAATTTGAATTTGAAAATTTTATAGAAATTATTAAAGAGAGAGAAGATATAGATAAGGACATAATAGAAAAAGACTATTATGTATGTTTAGTACTTAAAGAACTAGCCAAAAAACAAGATTATTTAAAAGCATATTTTAAAGGTGGAACAGCAGTATATAAAATTTTAGATACAATGAATCGTTTTTCAGAAGATATTGATCTAACTGTAAAAGTTTTACCAGAAGAATCTAATACAAGAAGCAAGAAGAAATTAAAAAAATCTGCTTTAGGTTATGAAATAGAAGGCTTAGAACTAATAAAAGATGAGTGTATAGATAATAAAGGCAGTGTTACAGGAGTTTACCAATATACATCAGTATATGAAGATAATGAAATACCACTGCAAAGAGCAGGAAAAATACAAGTAGAATCGACTTCTTTTACTGTAAGCGAACCAACCGAAAAATACTATATAGAGCCTTTAATATATAAACTTGCAAATGATAAAGAAAAGAAAATTTTAGAAGAGCAATTTGATATTACAAAAATAGAAATTGAAATAATAAAACTAGAGAGAATGTTTATAGATAAAATATTTGCAGCAGAGTTTTATTATATAAGAAATATGTATATGGATACAGTAAAACATTTATATGATATATCAGTATTATTTAACAACGATGAAATTCAAAAGTTATTAAACAATAAAGATGAATTAAATAAACTTATACAATACAAAAGGCAAGAAGAAAAAGTGCGAATTGGTGGTATAGATGGAGAAACAGAAATCAAAGATTTTAGTTATTTTAAATTGGAGTTTAGTGATGTACTAATAAGAGAATTTGAAAATATGCAAAATAAATATGTTTTAAATGATAAATATAAATTTTCTATTGACCAAGTTAAAAAGGTTTTAAAAGAGATACATATACAAATGTAAAGGATACAATTCACTCTTGGATTGCAAAAAAGTTTCAAATAGGTATTGACAAACTAAAAAAATGAGTATAGAATAGGACTACAAAATACGAAATGTGTTAGAAAAACTATGTATAAACGTTGTTAGCAAAAAGTTAAGTAATAATGTGGTAGGAAGGCATACCACATAGATAATTTAATTATAAAAAAGTGAAAGCAAAAAGTTGCATAAATATAAAAATGAAACTATATGTATAAAAGCATATAGTTTTTTTGATATGCAAATTAAAAAATTGTAATATAATTGATAAAAATTTATTTTTATGATAATATAGAGAAAAATATAGGAGAAAATTATGAAAATAGGAATAACATTTAGTATATTAGCATTTGTAGCATTAATAGTAAGTATTTGTATAAAAGAACGAAAAAAGTCTTTGGTGGTTCAATCATTAAATTGCTTATTCGAAGCAGTTTATGATTTTATAATATTAGCTTATACAGGTGCAATTTTAAGTATAATTAATTTTATAAGGACTTTTTTATTTATAAATAAAGAAAAATTTAGCAAAACAATGTATTTAATAATACTATTTTTGTTTGAAAGTATTATTATAGTTAATTGTATTTTAACGTGGGGAGGACTAATTTCACTATTGCCAACAATAGGTTCGCTTATTAGAACTTATTGTCTATGGCAATCAAATATGAAACTGGTTAGAATATCTGGAATTACAACAGGAATATTATATGGATCATATTACATTTATTATAATAGTTGGTTTATGGTATTAGGAGATTTAATGTTATTGATTACAGGAATATATGCAGTATGGAAAAACGATATAAAAAATAATTCAAAGTTAAATAAATAGGAGAATAATTTATGAACAGATTTATTAATTATGCACATAGAGGTGCATCAGCTTATGCACCTGAAAATACTATGAGCGCTTTTAGAAAAGCGATAGAATCAAAAGCTAATGGAATTGAGTTAGATTTACAAAAAACTAAAGATGGGAAAATAGTTATATTTCATGATGATTTTATAGATAAAAAGTCAAATGGCATAGGGACGATAAGTGATTATACTTATAATGAATTGTTAAAATTTGATTTTGGAAGTTGGTTTGATTTAAAATACAAAGATGAAAAAATTGTACTTTTTGAAGAGTTTGCAAAGAAATTTTTATCTGAAGACTTAACATTTGCAATAGAGCTAAAGACTATAGGAATAGAAAAACAAACATTAGAAATAATTGATAAATATAGTAAAAGTAAAGAAAATATTTATATTACATCTTTTATATTTGAAGCATTAGAAAATGTTAGAAAATTTGATAAAGATATAAAAATATCTTGGCTTATTGATGAAGAAATTAGTCAAAATAATATTGATAAATTATTATCAATAAAAGGATGTCAAATTTGCCCAAAAGCTGATAAAGTATCAAATAGTAGTATAGAGCTTGCCAATAGCAACAAGTTAGGTGTTAGATTATGGGGAATTCATGATGAAGAAATAATGCAAAAAGCATATAAGTTAAATATAGAGGGAATGACAGTTAACTTTCCAGATAAATTAAAAGAATTAATAGAAGGAGAATAAGGCATGAAATTTTATGTTGTTAGACACGGTCAAACTGATTGGAATGCTAAAGGTAGAATTCAAGGTAAAACGGATATTGAATTAAATGAAACTGGAATAGAACAGGCAAGACAATTAAAAGAATTAATAAAAGATTATAATATTGATTTGATTATAAGTTCACCATTAAAAAGAACAAGAAAAACAGCTGAAATTATTAATGAAACAGTAAAGTGTAATATTATATTTGAAGATTCATTAAAAGAACGTGGATATGGAATTTTTGAAGGCATGATAAGAAAAGAAATAAATGATGAATTAATAAATTCAGATATACTAAATAATTATTATATAAATAAGGAATATAAAGAAATTGAAACAATGCAAAGTTTATGTAATAGAGTATGGAAATTACTTGATAAATTAAAACAAAATTATAAAGACAATAATATTCTTTTGGTAACTCATGGGGGAACAATAAGAGCAATTAATGGATACTTTAATGGAATTAATGAAAAAGGAATAATAGATAATCCAGGATTAAATAATTGTGAGATAAAGCTTTATGAGTGCTAGAGAAAATAAATAACATCAGTAAATAAAATTAAAGTTAAATAGATAAGTAAAGATCTAATATGTGAAAACATATATTAGGTCTTTTTTCTTATAAAAGTAGGAATTTTTCAAAAATAGCTTCGCTTTTGGTATAAAAACTGGGCTTATATATAGAAAAATGAAAATAGCACATTGACAAATACACTTGTTTTAAGTGTCATAACAAGCCACTTTCTTTAATATTCTGTATTAGAAAGAATTATAAATTAATTTTTATTAAAGGAATTGATGTCAATGTGAATAAAGATAAAAAAGAAACAAAAATAGATAAACTGGAATTTAATACATATTGTATTTTTACAGAAGAAAAACAGGAGGTGAAAGAAACAATAGGATTAATTTTTAAGGATTATATAGAAAATTTAAAATTAAAAACAAAGTAATTATTATAAAGTATTTGCAAAATTATTTTGAGCACGTTACAATTTATGTGTAGATGATTACGGATAGGAGGTTAAATGCTAAACTTAAATAGTCAAAACTTCAAAGTACGGAATATATATAAGACTATCTAGAGAAGATGGCGACAAACAAGAAAGTGAAAGTATCGGTAATCAAAGAAATATTTTGCAAAGATATGTAAAGGAGAATAATTTAACGCAAGTTAAAGAATACGTTGATGATGGTATTTCTGGAACTACATTCGATAGACCTGGATTCAATAGAATGCTCATAGACATTGAGAACAAAACTATTAATATGGTTATAACAAAAGATTTATCAAGACTTGGAAGAGACTATATTAAAACAGGACATTACATAGAAAACTACTTTCCACAAAACAATATAAGATATGTTGCAATAATAGATGGAATAGACACCTATATTGATAGCACGAATAACGATATAACGCCTTTTAAAGCAATTATGAATGACTATTATGCTAAGGATATATCTAAGAAAATTAGAAGCGTCTATAAGGAAAAACAAAAGAACGGAGAATATATGTGTAGTATTCCAGCATATCGGATATAAAAGGCATCCTAGTATAAAAAATAAGCTGATTATAGATGAGAATGTTAAAGGTGTTGTAGAGAAAATATTTGATATGTATGCAAATGGACATGGAAGTGTGGAAATAGTAAATTATTTAAACACCAATAAATATTTATCTCCAACAGGATATAGAAAAAAAGGTATTATACAAGATGAGAGTAAAACAAACTATGATTGGAATGAAGTGACATTGTGCAATATGTTAAAAAACGAAGTGTATATTGGAAACACAGTCCAAAACAAGAAATCTGTTGTTTCATACAAAGTACATAAAATAAGAACCGTAGAAAAAGAAAATCAAATAAGAGTAAATGATACACACGAACCAATTATAGACAAAGACATATTTGAAAAAGTACAATGTATTCTTGAAAAAAGAGGAACAAACACAAAGCTAAAATATGATTACTTATTAAGAGGATTACTTTACTGTTATCATTGCAAAAGAAAATTGCAAATTGTATTAAAAAAGAACTCAAAAAGAAATGCAAAATCACATCCATATATAACTTGTAGCGACCATAAAAAAAGAGGTTGCTATCCATTAAGTATTAATTATGAAAAATTTGAAAATCATATAATTTATGTTGTAAAAAAGATATGCAATATATACGCTGATAAAGAAATTTTTTATTCTATTTATAAAAAATATCAAAATAAAACACTTGATATTCGAGATGGATACAAGAAAAAAATAGAACAAATTGATAAATCAATATTGGATATAAATAACAACTTAGACAAAATGTATATGGATAAGTTACAAGGCATAATTCTTGAAGAAGATTACATTAGAGTATCACAAAAATTTATATTCGACAGAACAAATTTGATGAAACAAAAAGAAGAACTAGAACAAAAACTAATTGGAACAGAAGACAAAATAAATACTAAAAACAAAACAAAAGAAGAAAAAGAATTAGATGAATTAATAAAAAATTTTTTTAAATTAGAGCAAATAGATAAAATGTATTTATACAGATTAATAAATAAAATAGAAATTGATAAAGATAAAAATGTGTACATATATTTTAACTTTTCAAAATTAAATTCTATTAATGAAAATCTAGATGAATTTATTAAAATTGAAGAACTAATCAATGAAAACAATCAAAAATGCAAAGCCATGTAATCAAAGTATTACAAGACTTTGCAAATTGGTTGGTAGTTTTTTAAATCCACACCTTTAATATTTGATTTCCATCCGATAAGGAAAAGGAATATCAGGAAAATTATTAGAAATAATTTTAGCATTTAAATAAGCAGCAGAAGATTGATTAAGAGAACCATTAACTAAATCAACGCCATCAGGATTAATCATAGGCATAATATAGATAGAAGCGGCATCAAATAAATCTCTAACAGAAAAGCCATATAGATTAGAATTATTAGTATAAGCCTCACAATAATCTTCAATAAACTTCATTAAAACAACACTAGTAATCCATTCATTAGCATGAATAGAAGCAGAATAAAAAACATTATTAGAACCTTTGCCTAATTTAATAACAAAAATATCTTTACCTAAAACACTATTTCCTACAACTTGCACATTTAAAAAAGGGAATTTTCTAATAAGAGAAACTAAATTCGATCTTAAAATAGAATAAGTATAATTAATATTAGTAGAAACAATACTCATAACAATCAACCTTTCAAAAGTTATTAATATAATAATATGAGAAGAAGTAAAAAAAGTGAAATAAAAAAATAATTGTAAATTTATAAATAATATGATACACTGCTATTAAGAAAGGGAAAGACTAAAGATGAGAGAAGAAAATAGAGGAATAACATTAATATCATTAATTATAAAAACTTTAATAATAATATTCATTGCAATAATAGTTATAAGTATAGTATCAAAATACTCTGAAAGAATATCAGAAAAATATACAATAGCATATAATTTAGTAACAAATCAAATTAATATCCAAGAAGAATTAAATAAAAACGAAAAATTAATAGGAATAACAGATGTTTCAGGAGAAGGAATAATAATAAATATAAATGATGGAAATGATTTAATACACCAAGAAGATTTAGTAATATTAATAGATGAATTAAAAAATGCAGGAAGTCAAGCAATATCAATAAATGAACAAAGAATAACAAATTCAACATACATATATTGTGATGGAACAGTAATATTAATAGATGGTGTAAAAATAGGAAATCCATTTAAAATAAAAGCAATAGGAAATTCAGAAACTATTTATGGAGCACTAACAAGAAATAAAGGATATTTAGAAACATTAAAAAAAGATGGATTAAAAATAGAAGTTGAGAAAAATGAAAATATAGAAATTTTTAGGTCTAGTAAAAATACATTTATAAAATATAAAAATGAAAAAAATAATATAGAAAAATTATATTTATCGAATCAAATTACAGGCAAATCATCAGTAATAGGAAAGGGAATGAAAATAGAAATTCAAGAAAATAATGCAAAATTAACTGCATTAAGTTTTTTACAAATAATTAATGATCTAAATTCTGCTGATGTTGAAGCAATTTCAATAAATGGGCAAAGAATAACAACTCTAACAGATATAGTAGATATTAGTAGTACATATGTATTAATAAATAGTATTTCAATAAACGCTCCATATGTTATTGAAGTTGTAGGAAATCAAGATAAGATAGAAGAAATCTTAAATTATAATAATTCATATGTTACAAAGATTAAGAATAAGGGAAATATTGTTAATATAAATCGCATAAACTATATTAAGATTGAAAAATATATACAAAAGAAAGATCAGAATAAAATGTTAGTAAATTATTTATATTAAAATTAAAATAGTACTTGTCAAAAATAAAAAATTGTGCTAATATAATAAATGACTTAAAAAGTCATTTATAAATAGGGGTATAGTGTCAATGGTAGCACATCGGTCTCCAAAACCGCCTGTGAGGGTTCGAGTCCTTCTACCCCTGCCACTATTAAAATAAAAAATGTATATTTAAACAAAATTCATTCCTATTTATGGGAATGAATTTTTTCAATATTATAAGTTGGAGGTAAATTTATGTTAAAAACAATGGAAACATTAGTTGCATTATGCAAGAATAGAGGATTTATATATCCAGGGTCAGAAATATATGGAGGATTAGCAAATACTTGGGATTATGGACCTTTAGGAAATGAACTAAAAAATAATGTAAAATCAGCATGGAGAAAAAAATTTATACAAGAACAGCCAAATATAGTAGGATTAGATGCAGCAATATTAATGAATCCAGAAACATGGGTAGCATCAGGACATATAGGAGGATTTTCAGATCCATTAATAGATTGTAAAGAATGTAAAACAAGACATAGAGCAGATAAATTAATAGAAGAATGGGCACATGAAAATGGAAAAGATATGATCGCTGATGGTATGACAGATAAGGAATTAATAGATTTTATAACAACAAATAATATTAAATGTCCATCATGTGGAAAAACAAACTTTACAGATATAAGAAAATTTAATTTAATGTTTAAAACATTCCAAGGAGTAACAGAAGACACTACATCAACAGTATATTTAAGACCAGAAACAGCACAAGGAATATTTGTAGACTTTAAAAATGTATTACGTACATCAAGAAAGAAAATGCCAATGGGAATTGCTCAAATTGGAAAAGCATTTAGAAATGAAATAACACCAGGAAATTTTACATTTAGAACAAGAGAATTCGAACAAATGGAACTTGAATTTTTCTGTAAGCCAGGAACAGACTTAGAATGGCATAAATATTGGAAAGAATATTGTGAAAATTGGTTACTAAACTTAGGAATAAAAAAGGAAAATATACGATTAAGAGATCACTCAGCAGAAGAACTTGTATTTTATAGTAAGGCAACAACAGACATTGAATTTTCATTCCCATTTGGTTGGGGAGAATTATGGGGAATTGCTGATAGAACAGACTATGATTTAACACAACACATAAATCATTCAAAACAAGATTTATCATATCAAGATCCTGAAACAAACGAAAAATATGTACCATATGTAATTGAACCATCTTTAGGAGCTGATAGAGTAGTATTAGCATTTTTATGTAACGCATATGATGAAGAAGAAATAGCAGAAGGAGACACAAGAGTAGTATTACATCTACACCCAGCATTAGCACCATATAAAGTGGCAATTTTACCATTATCAAAAAAATTATCAGATAAAGCTCAAGAAGTGTATAGTAAGTTATCTAAAAAATTTATGTGTGATTATGATGAAGCAGGAAGTATAGGAAAACGTTATAGAAGAGAAGATGAAATTGGAACACCATATTGTATAACTATTGATTTTGATACTTTAGAAGATAATACAGTAACTGTAAGAGATAGAGACACTATGGAACAAGTTAGAATTAAAATTGAAGAACTAGAAAATTGGATAGCAAACAAAATTGAATTTTAAAATGTCTCCCATGTTAATGTACATGGGAGACATTTCCATTTTAAGTCAGCTGTTAAAGCTTTGCTTATTACACATTAATTATATAAATTTTTTTCATATAAATCTTGAATATAAACATCTTTTTCTTCAAAGTTATCAATAAATCCGACCTTTGCAATATCATTAGTATTATTAATTCCCTGAATCCATACAGGGCGTTCATCATAAAATACGTCACATTTTTGTTTGTTATTTAAAATAGAATGTATTCTTTGTATATTCATTTTTTATCCCTCCATTATAAGCAGTTTATTGCTTTTAAAATTCATTTATAAAATTATATCCATAAAATTATAAAATATAACTATAAGATGTAATTTTTTTAGTTTCGATTTTAAAAAAATATATATTATTTAGAAAAAAGTATATATTATTCAGCTCCGTTTTCCAAGGTGTTTAAGGGGTATTGAATATTCAAATATTAGAGACACACTATAATGACTTAAAGTGAATAACAAGTCACTGTCAAACTCGCTTTATAATATATATGTTTTTTCTGTAATTAAATTTATAAAATAAAAAACAAAACTTAAAATATATTATTTAGAAAAAAATATATATTATTCAGCTCCGTTTTCCAAGGCGTTTAAGGGGTATTGAATATTCAAATCTTAGAGACACACTATAATGACTTAAAGTGAATAACAAGTCACTGTCAAACTCGCT
>CANSII010000015.1 GCA_947646915.1 uncultured Clostridium sp.
CTCCGTTCATCGTCATCTAAAAAATTCTTCGAATTTTTCATCTGCCAAATCTTTTATTTTATTATTATTTTTTTATCTTTTCTATAATATCTCTTACAATAATTCTTTCATCAAATGGATATTTCTCACCATTAATTTCTTGATATGGTTCATGACCTTTTCCAGCTAGAATAATTATATCCTTTTTGTTAGCCATTTTAATTGCATGTTTAATAGCTTCAACTCTATCAACAACAACTTCATATTTTCCCTTTGTCTTTTTTATACCATTTTCTATTTGCTCAACTATGACTTTTGGATCTTCTGTTCTTGGGTTGTCTGATGTTATTATTGTATAATCTGCTATTCTCCCTGATATCTCTCCCATTATTGGTCTTTTGCCAGAGTCCCTATCTCCTCCACATCCAAATACAGAAATTACTCTACCTCTTGTGTAACTTTTAGTTGCTTGTAATATATTTTGTAAACTTTCTGGTGAATGTGCATAATCTATCATTATTGTTAGCTCTTTTTTATTATCAACTAATTCTGATCTACCAGGAACTCTTACTGTTTGTAAAGCTTCTTTTATAGTCTCTGCATTTATTCCAAACTTTTGAGCAACACAAATTGCTGCAAGTGAATTATAAACACTAAATCTTCCTGGAATTTCTGTTTTTACTCTTTCATTTTTATCAGTTATTTTTACTTTGAAGTCTACATATGAGTTTGTAATTGTTATATCTTTTGCTAAAACATTTGCAAAATTATCAATTGCATATGTCACTATATTACTTTCAGGGAATAAATTTGGTATTTTTGCTCCATATAAATCATCTACATTTACTATTCCTGTTTTGCTCATTTCAAATAATTTTAATTTTGAATTAAAATAATCTTTCATATCAGGATGTTCTTTTTCACTTATATGATCTTCAGAGAAATTTGTAAATAATACAATATCAAAATTGCATTTATCAACTCTATGAAGTTTTAAACTTTGTGATGAAACTTCCATTACAACAACTTCTACACCTTCATCTGCCATTCTTTTAAAAATTTGTTGTAATTCTAAACTCTCTGGTGTTGTTCTATCACTATCTTTTATTTTCTTTCCATTTATGTATGTTGCTATAGTTCCTATTAATCCTACTTTTTTTCCTGATTTTTCTAATATTTCTTTTATCATAAATGTTGTAGTTGTTTTTCCTTTTGTTCCTGTTACACCAATCAATTTAAACTTTTCTGATGGATTTCCATAAAAGTTAGCTGAACAAATTGCTAATGCCTCTCTTGTATCTTTAACCATTAATATTGTTACATCTTCTGTTATATTTATCTTTTTTACATCATATCCTTCTTGTACTATAATTACTGTTGCTCCATTTTCAATAGCATTTTCTATATATTCGTGTCCATCTACTGTAAATCCCTTTATCGCTACAAATATGTATCCTTCTTTTACTTCTTTAGAATTTTTTTCAATTCCTTTTATTTCTATATCTAAGTTTCCTTTCGCTTTTATTCCTTCAATTCCTAATAATATTTCTTTTAATTTCATTTGGATCATCCCTTCAATTTATTATAATTTATAATCAAATTATTGTTTATAAATTCTGTTACATTATATAACTAATTTCTCTTTTTGTATAGTTTTTTTTGAATTTTTATTTTAAATGCTTACAAGAAAATAATTTTTTTTATTTAATGAAATTGGTGATATATAAATAGTTATGCAGTATTGTATATACTGCTGGATATTTAGAAATTCTTCATTTATTACATCCTTCTTTATTATATTTTATTATCTGATTAGAAATTTATTCATTCTATGCTTAATAAAGAAGCATTATTGATATTTTATGACCTTTTAGATTACTCACATGCTACATTTTTATTTGCATACGAAAAAGAACCCAAATTATTAAACAAATACATTTAATAATTCAGGTTCAATTAAATTTAATATTTTATATTATTTAGTTTTATTTTTATTAATTTTTATATACAAAACAATTCCAATTACAGCAACGACAATTATAGAAATTATAATAATAGAACTACTACTATTTCCTGCCTTAGGCAATGTTCCACCTACAATAGTATTATTATCCTTTATTGAATTTTTAATAGAATTTTGAAGAGTATTATTTAATTGAGTATTGTTTTCATCAGGATTTGGAGTTAAATCTAATACATCTCCTATAGTAAAACTTTTACTAACAGTATTAATATTTGCTGGCATAGATCCATCTGCAACACTAACATCCTTTAATGAAACTACAGTATTATTTTTATTTGTATCATTAACTTTAAATGTAATTTTTAATATAACTTCATCACTTTTTGCTAAACCATTTTTATCTATTACTATTTTTCCATTTGCTTTATTATAAGAAACACCTTCAATTGGTGTAGCCCAACCATTTTGACCTTCCATTTTTACTAAAGTTAAACAATCTTTATCATAATCTAAAGTAGCTACTAAAGAAACAACTCCTCTTTCTGATTGTATATTAGATAATTTTACATCTATAGTAAATTCATCATTTTTATCTAATTGTGTTTTTTGTGATTGCATTTCTATATTGCAACTTAGTGCTGCATATACATTTCCCATAAAACAAGCTATTATTACTAAAGCCATTAACACCAAACTTAATTTTCCTATCTTTTTCATATTTCCTCCTTATTATATCTAATATTTCTTAACATTTTGTCTATATATTTAATAAGCCAATTAATACTAATTTAATTTTTGCTAGGTCATTAATAGTAATATATCTCTGTCAATATCTCCTGTTACTACAAAATATTTTTGAACATTAGCACCTATTTTTAGCATCATTTCTGTTGAGATAATATTATTTTCTTCTAAAGTATTTCCATTTTTATCTTTAATTATTACTTCTAATTCAGTTTCTATTGTTTGTTTAAATCCTTTACTGTTTTTTTTGATTCTATTCTTAAAATATATTCTTCTTCAATTTTATATTTTTTATAAGTATTATTGTCTTTTATTTTTGAGTTATCAGGTTCTCCTAGTACATTTGGTTTATTATTTTATCTTCATATAAATTGAACATTTTGGCAGTAATAAAGCTTAATGTTCATGCAACTTATGTTTTATTTCCTAATTTGATATTAATAAAAATAATGTTATTACTAGAAGACAAATGATTTTTTAAAAAATTTTTTACATTTTTTTAATCATATTAAAAATTCCTCCTTTATAGCAATCTATATATATTGTAACATAAAATCACTTTTGTGTAAACATTTTCCACAAAATTTATCAAAATATAGTTACTAGTTAATAGTTTTACCATACTTATTTTTTATAAAATTATTGATATATCAATATTGATAGAACTTTGAATACGACCATTATAGAATTAAAAATTTATATATTTTTACAATTGTAATAGAATCAGTTTAAAAATTATTATCTAATAATACATTATAATAATTAATAGCATAATTCACAAGAGGATGTACTTTAAAAATAGTACACCCTCAATACATTAATTATTCAATTGTTAATAAATTAATTAATACTAATTTGATTTGTGCTGCATCATTTATTGTAATTTTACCATCACCATCAATATCAGCTGCTTCTATAGCAAGACCTTCTAAAGTTTTAATTTCTATAATATGTAATTTAATTTGTGCAAGGTCGTTTGCTGTAACCTTAGAGTCACCATCTGTATCTCCTGTTACTACTATAGAAAAATGTAAAGATCCAACATCTAATGTCATTCCTGTTGCAAGTATATCATCTTCTCCTAATACTTCTCCATCTTTGTTTTTAAACACCATATCTTGTTCAGTTTCAACATTTTGTTTAAATACATTCACTGTTGTGTTTGGTGCTATTCTTGAAATAAATTCATCAGTTATTTTATATTTATCTGATGTTATTCCTTCTGCTTTTTGTTTGATTTCTATATTAACTGGTAATTGTGCATCATTTGAATCTATTACACCGTCTCCTCCACTTGCTGTAATTCCTTTTATTTTAATTACTGTATTTTGGGCAGTTTCTATTGAGTCTTTAACCTTGAATTTTAATGTAAATACTTCTCCACCTTCTGTTACCATCTTGTCATTATCAGTAATAAATTTAAAGTTTGCTTCATTAAATGCGTCTAAATCCCATCCATTTTTTCCTGTAGCAAATTTATTGTCTTCTGTTTTTACAATATCTAAAATATTTGAATCATATTCTAATTGTGCTGTTAAAGAAAGTAATCCTTTATTAATATTTTCAAAATTATTAATATTAACACTTACTTCAAATTCTTTTCCTGGGTTTATTTCTCCTTCTGTTATTTTTGTTATTGTTGTATCAAAACTTGCTCCAACTACTGTTACTTCGCAAGCAGTACTTGTTGCTTCAACAGTTTGTGTTTCAACAGTTGTTGCAACTTTTAAAGTATATTGTCCATTATCATTTTCTGTTACATTTTCTATTCTTAATGTTTTATTTGTTTGTCCATTCAATGCTTCACCATTTTTATACCATTGATAATTATTTATACCTTCAGATTTTACTGTTGGTTCTATAATTAAAGTATTATTTTTTATAACCTTATGTGTTTCAGGCATTGTAATTTGTGCTGGTATAGCTGTTGGTATAACAACTGTTTCTTCTCTTTCTACTTCTCTTGCTACTACTGTTTTTGCCACAAAATTAGCTTCAACTATATTATTTTGATTTGTTACATCTTCATAATTTACTACTAATTGCATATTATCTTTATTTGTTACTTCTTTTAATACTCCACCTACTGTTAGAGATTCAATTTCATATCCTTCATTTGGTACTATATCAAGTGTTACTGATTGACCTTCTGCAAGTGTTACAATATTTCCTTCTTCTCTATTTGCACCATTAATTTGGCCATTTTTTGAAGCTGATACTATTACTGATTTATTTGTACTTTGTGTTCCATCATTTTCAACAACTGCAACAGCGAATGGGCTAAATGAATCACAAGTTACAATCAATCCATATTGTGTAACAACACAAGGAATTTCCTCAACACCTGTTACTTCTCCTGCTTCATTTCTCTTAAAGTGATATGCTTTAAATGTAACTCCTGCATCTTCTGGTCCATATCCTTCTGGAAATCCTAATGATAATCTTAATCTATGTCCTGTTTTTACAACATATTTTTTACATACATTTAATGAAATATTATAAGTTTCACTTTTTACTATTTGTTGTTCACCTAGTTCATTTTCCATTAAATCATTCATTGCATTAGTTTCTGCTGTTGTTGTTTTAGTTGTTACAAGTGCAATTCTACTTTTTAACTCATCAGCCACTGGTTTTCCATCACTTGTTTGCCATCCATTCATTGAAAGATCTTGATTTTCAATAAGTGATGGTCGTGCATATACTTCCCAATTCTTTGCTTTATTCATCCTAAATGAACATGCTATTTGATTTAAAGCACCAAAAGTTATTTCTAATGGTTCTTTTCCACTATTTTTACCAACTAATCCTGTAACATATATTCTGTATGACGCATCATCATCTGCAAACATTTGACTAAATTTAATATCAAATGTAATTTTATTTTTACCATTAAAGGCAAAATTTGTTATTTTAGTCTCTTCTGCACCTGTTGGACCTGTTGATTCTATTCTATATCCAGCTTCTGTTGCTCCTTCAGCAAAAACTAAATCATCAGTATATGTAACCTCTGCTTTATATGTAGATCCTACTGCAATAGTTTGTGTTGCTGGTGGTGTTTGTGTTTTAATATATGGCTTACCTTTATATGTTCCACTTGGGTTATATAATTTTTCTGATTTTGCAACAAAGTCTGATTCATTACCTTGATATGCTAAATATTTAGGGTCATTTTGATAATCTCCTGGTGCCAAAGTAGTTACTGCAAATTCAACATATTCTGAATTTGGTACACTCATATAAATATGATCATCATAATCTTTAAATCCACCTGCATATACATCTGGTAATAAATATGCCCAAGGGCTTACTTGCCATTCGTCATCTCCTGGTTTATAATAATATGATTTTGTTAATATATATTTTCCTTCTTTTGAAGCTTCTTGATAACCTTTTCCATTATAGCTTATATAAAAATCTCCTGCTTTATATTCTTCTGTTTGTGTTCCATCTTGTTTATATTTTACTAATAATCCATTTATATTTACTGTTGCACTAACTCCATAATCTTCACTATATAATTCTGGATATTTGAATACATAATTACCTGCTGCTTCTACTGTTTCAACAGGAGTATGCTCTTTATTCATAGTTTCTGTTCCAACTAAACAGTATCTTGTATTTTCAAATCCTTCTTGTATATCTTCTCCTGGTTCCATTTCTTCAGCTGCTTCATCACCAACATGTACACGTAAGAATGGATCATCTAATGTAATATCTACAGCATACCAAACTTTTTCTGTTGATCTAGCTCTAGCATTTACTTCTTTTTCCATTTCTACATATGTCCACATATGAGGAACTGCTGCTGAATCTTCGTATTTATGAACTCCTTGTACAAGAATACAGTTAATTCCTACTTTATCTAAAACTGTTTTGAATGCTCTTGCATATCCTTCACAAACTGCTTGTCTTTTTACAAGTGCACCATAAGGTGTTCCTATATAACTTTCATTTCCTGGTGTACAATCACTTTCTACTCTATAAGATGTATTATTTATTATTTCATTATGTACATATTTAATTTTTTCTGCTTGAAGGTTTTTTCCTTCTTCTTGTTTTAAAGCATTTGCTCCTTCTGCTATTTCATTTACTCTATTATTAAATTCTTCAATTGCTGTCTCAACTTCTGATTGATTTGTAAATCCTTCTATGTAATAATCTTTGTATCTACCTGAACCAATATACGCATGATACATACCTTCTTTATCTTGTGTTATTCTAAGTGATAAACATTGAAAATTCACATAGAATACTTCTGGATGATCTGCATAAAATGCGTATCTTGCTGCATTCATATCTGATGTTATTTTTGCATTTCCTTTTGAATAGCTTTCAAGTTGTTCTTGTGTAAAATATTTATTGTCCTTTGCTATGTCATAATCTTGTGTCCCTGTTTTTAATATTCCTTGAATATACATTTCATATATTCCATTATATATTTTTTTACCTTCTTCTGTAAGCTGTGCATAATGATATTTTGTTTCATTTAAATTTTGTGTTGTTGTATTTTCAGTGTCTATTGCATATACAGAATTGTTAATTTGAATAAAACTAAATTGTGCTGTAAAAATTACAACTAATAAAATAATTATTATTAACTTTTTTAGTTTCATAAATAAAATTCCTCTCTTTCTTATTCTTATTTTTTATTTTAGCAGTACTGTACATAACAACTTAATTATACCATGAAAATTTTGCCAAATCAAGGATTTTTTAATATTTAAATAATATTTTTTCTAATTTAATTTTTGCATTATTTAATGAAAAGTATTATAAATACACTAATGCAAAAAGTGTAATAATTTAAAAAATGTGGAGGAAAATAAATAAGAATTGCAATATTCTATAAAAGTAAAAACATTTTTCAATATTTTGGACATACAAAATAATTAAAAATATATGTAAAATGACAAGAATAAAAAATGTTATGATATAATACAATACAAATAAAGTTAAAGGAGGAAACAATTTTGGCAGTAAAATTAAATTCTAATAAAAAAATTGTAGAAACAATAAAAGAAGGACTGAAAAAAACAGGAGGTTATTGTCCCTGCAGAACTGAAAAAACAGATGATACAAAATGTATGTGCAAAGAATTTAAAGAGCAAATTAAAGATCCTAATTTTGAAGGATATTGTCATTGTATGCTTTATTATAAAGCTATTGATTAAAGGAGGAAAATTAAATGAGTGAAACAAATCTAAATTCAAGTAATTTTAATAACGAAATAACTAATACTGATAAGTTAGTTATAATTGACTTTTTTGCAACTTGGTGTGGACCATGTAAAATGTTATCTCCAATTATCTCGGAAATAGCAAATGAGTATTCAAATAGTGTTAAAGTTTGCAAAGTAAATATAGATGAAAATCAAGATTTAGCAATAAAATATAATATAATGAGTGTACCAACTCTTATATTTTTAAAAAATGGAGAGATTATTAAAAGTAGCATTGGTTTTTGTCCAAAATCCGAATTAGAGAATATAATAAATAACTTATTATAAATATTATATAAATTCACAATATTCTATATTTTGAATATAATATTGTTAGAGGTGTTTTTATGTTTACAAACATTTTTAACATTGCTAAAGCAGATATAAAAGGTGGAAAAAAATATCCAAATATAAATGGAAGTATCACATTTAAAGAAACAAAGACAGGAGTTATAGTTACTGCTAAAATTAATGGTTTACCACAATCAAAAAATAGTTGTACAGGTCGTTTCTTTGGCTTTCATATTCATGAAGGTAATTCTTGTAGTGGTAATGCAAATGATGAATTTGCTAATGCAAAATCACATTTAAATACAACAAATTGCCCTCATCCTTTCCATATTGGAGATTTGCCACCTTTAATTGAAAATAATGGTTATGCTTATATGAGTGTATTAATTAATAAATTTAAAATAAAAGATATTTTAGGCAAAGTCGTTATTATACATGATATGCCTGATGATTTTACTTCTCAACCAAGTGGAAATTCTGGAACAAAAATTGCCTGTGGTAAAATTAAATAATAGTTTTTAATGAACAAATATGGAGCATGTGAATGATCTAAAAAGTCATAAAATCTAATCATACTCCTTTTGTTTTTATATCTCTCTATTTATTTTATGTACTGGGAATTTATTGTCTTTTAAAACTTTTGTAATTGTTTTAGGTAATAATGGATATTCCTCTATTTTATCTAAGTCTATCCATTCATATTGTAAAAAATCTTTTCCTTCTATGTTTTTTAAAGTATATTGTATTTCTTTATCTTCATCTTTTACAAATTCCACTTTATGAACAAACATTATTTCATGATATTTTAAGCCTTTCATTTCAAAGAAATTTTCAATAGTTGCTACATACCCTGTTATTTCAACATCTTTCCCTATTTCTTCTATCAATTCTCTTTTTACAGTTTTTTCTGAATCCTCCCCAATTTCTACTCTTCCACCAATTAAAGCATAATGATCTGAATTTACATCTTTATGTACTAATATCTTATTATTATGAATTATAACACCTGCAGCTCTTACATTTAATTTATAGTCTTCTAAATCAATTGTTATATCCATTCTTTTCACTCTCCCATATTTTTTCTAAATTATAACATATTATGAATATTATTTAAATATATTTTTTATTTAAGTTTTGGTTTTTTATTTTTCAATTTGATTATAGAAAAAAGATATATATTATAAAGCGAGTTTGACAGTAAGTCGTTATTCACTTCAAGTCATTATAGTGTGTATCTTCAGTTTGAATCTTCAGTATCTTAAACGCCTTGGAAAACGGAGCTGAATAATATATATCTTTTTTTTAATAATATATTTTTTGCAAAAACCGAAACTTAAAATTTTTTATTTTGAATTTCGGTTTTTTATTTTATAAATTTGATTATAGAAAAAAGATATATATTATAAAGCGAGTTTGACAGTAAGTCGTTATTCACTTCAAGTCATTATAGTGTGTATCTTCAGTTTGAATCTTCAGTATCTTAAACGCCTTGGAAAACGGAGCTGAATAATATATATCTTTTTTTTAATAATATATTTTTTGCAAAAACCGAAACTTAAAATTTTTTATTTTGAATTTCGGTTTTTTATTTTATAAATTTGATTATAGAAAAAAGATATATATTATAAAGCGAGTTTGACAGTGAGTCGTTATTCACTTCAAGTCATTATAGTGTGTATCTTCAGTTTGAATCTTCAGTATCTTAAACGCCTTGGAAAACGGAGCTGAATAATATATATCTTTTTTTTAATAATATATTTTTTGCAAAAACCGAAACTTAAAATTTTTTATTTTGAATTTCGGTTTTTTATTTTATAAATTTGATTATAGAAAAAAGATATATATTATAAAGCGAGTTTGACAGTGAGTCGTTATTCACTTCAAGTCATTATAGTGTGTATCTTCAGTTTGAATCTTCAGTATCTTAAACGCCTTGGAAAACGGAGCTGAATAATATATATCTTTTTTCTATAATAATATATTTTTTTGCAAAAAACAAAAACTTAAATAACTTATAATCTTGTTATATTCTATGAAATTACTGATATATAATTAAAAATAAAAATTAGAGATTACACGTCAGAAATACTTAATGTATTTTATATAATAGAAAGTCAGCATGACTTTCCTATTATATAAATCTAACTTATAACCTCTAATTTCTTAAAAATATTTAAACAATTTCAATATTAAATCTACAAAACTATTTTAGTACTGGGAATTTTTGTGTACTAATATTTGAGAAATCCCAAATAGTCTCATCAAATCCTAATTCCTTATAGAAATCTGAATTTAAGCTATTTGTTGAAACTGTATTTAATTTTCCTGCTGTATTTGCTGTAACAGCTGATGTTCCAACTTCTTCTGTTACTTCATAGCAATTTGTTAAACAAGCCTTTATTTGGTTTTCATTTGCACCAGTAAATTTATATGGAACTTTTTTGTTTCCTGCTGTATCTGTAAATCCTGTCATATTTCCAAATGCAATACAATTATTTATTTTTGGTGTATTATATATATTTCCTACCATAGAGGCATTAAATATACTATTTGCTTGGTTTGAAAATGTATTGCTCGTTTTTGTTACATCTACATCTGTTATAACATTTTCAATTGTTCCTCCTTGTTGCATTGCTCCTACTAATCCACCATTTTCTGTTTGTTTTACATCAAGTGTACCTTGAACATAAACATTTTTAATTAATCCTCCATATTTTCTACCTGCAAATGTTGATACATATACACCTGTTCCTGTTACATTTGCATTTTTTACTGATATATTTTCAAATACAGAATTTGCATTTTCTCTTCCGTCCATACCTGTTACCACTGCAACATTATTTCTTCCTGACAATGTAATATTGTTAAACTTCATATTTTTAAATGTTGCTGTATATGTCTCTTGTGCAAATGCTGTAACAAAGTCTCCGTTTCCTCTACCTACACTTGTGTTTGTAAAGTTACTAATATTTACGTTTTCTACTGTTCCTCTAAAGTTTTCAAATAAACTTAAATTTGTCAAATTTGAAATTGTATGTCCATTACCTTGTATTTTACCTGTAAATATTCCTGTTACAACAGCACTTGTTGTAGCTGTATGTCCAGTAAAGTCTATATCACCTGTTAATTCAAATAATCCACCTGGTTCAGCAGTTAATTTTTCTACAAATTCATTTTTGTTTGAAATCTTTGTAACTAAACGTTCTACAGTACAATCTCTAGTAATTACATTACTAACAGCTCCACCAATTAAGCTTAAATCATTTCTAGTACCAAAGAACATTTTTAATCCTGTAGCATTTATTTTTTCTGCTGTACTAGATTCTATTTTATTAGCTAAAGCTCCTGAAGTGGTATTAGTTCTTGGAATATCTGTGTTTTCTAATGTCAAGTTTCCAACATATCCATATCTAATTTTATTAAATACAGGTATCTTATTACCAATTATTTTATGTCCATTACCATCTAATCTACCCATAAATGTTTGAGTTACATTTGTAGTCATTTCTGAGAAGTCAATATCATTATCTAGTACATAGTAACCATAAGGTTTACTATTAATTTTTTCTACTAATTCTTGTGCTGTTTGTATATGTGTTACTTCAACATCTGTTCCAAGTGGGTCAGCCACAAAGTCATTTGTAGCACTCTTTAAGTAATGATAATATATCTTTCTAAGATTTGTTCTTTGAGATATATTTCTATCTCCATTATTAGCATCATTTGTTAATGCTTCAGTAAATCTGTCTATCATATATTCAACATCTATATATTTATTATTATTAATATTTTCTTCAACTGTTGCATATCTACTCATTTTGTATTGTTTCCAATCCATTTCAGTACCAGTTACCATTTTCGTAATTTTCTTAATTGCATCTAAGTCATTAGCAGATGCTCTGCTACCATAAGTAACATATCCATCAACTCCAGCATAACCTAACATTTCAAAGAAATTACGTTTAGTAGAGAATGCATCAGCATATCCACCATCTAAATGTCCTATAAACCAACGATTTACCCATACAGATTCAAATCCATAATCGTTGCTACCAATTCCATTAATTACAGATAAGCCTCTTACACTTACTCCCCAAGCATTATTTGGTCTTAACATAATTCTATTATCATATAAAGCTTCTAATGATGTTAAATTCATAGCAGTAGCTTGTGCTGCTGTAATTCCTCCCCAAGAAGACCAACCAGGAGATATATTCATTCTTGTCGCGATTTTTGCTTGTTGTTCTGGTGTTAATCTAATAAATGCTTTTCCTTCAATATAATCTAGTAAATCTAGTGCATTTTGTTGTCCTTTATAATAATTTTCTAATTTTTCCCTTGTATTAATTCTCTCAGGAGTTAGATTTTGAGTCGCATTACCTTCTTTATTCAAATAGAAAGATGTATTAAAGTAATATGGTCCAACATCTTGATTAAGATTGTTTTCACTCCAATTAGCATATTGTTGAACATTACCTTCTGTAAGTGTTTCAAGTTGCACTCTAGCACCACGTTGATATAACATTATTTTATCATATAAAGCGTGTTCAAATTCGTGTGTCCAAGTATCAAAATTAGTAAGTCCTGGTCTTGCTTGGAACCATAAGAATCCAGCAGTATTACCTACACCAGCTGAGCTACCACCTGGTTGCCATAGTCCTAAAACTTCACTAAAATTCTTAAAGAATGGATATTCTAGACCAACTTTTCCTTGTGTATAAACTGGACCTGTTGATATTACAATATTTGTACCAGGGAAATAAGAATTTTTATAACCTGTAATTATTCTTGTACAATCATAGACCATAATACAGTAGTTATTCCATTTTTTATAGTCAAATGAATCTGCTAAAGTAGAAAAATGGCTTTTTACAAGTTTAACATGATTATTTACTTTGTTTTTAACTTCTGTTCTTCCAGCTTCAGTCTGAGGATCTTTATGATATAATTGTGAAGGTCCAAATTGTAAATGAGCAGGTCCAGAAATCATATAAGCACAATCATTTGGTAAAGTAATAACTGGAAGTATCATTCTTGCATTTTTGGTAAGTTGATACCAACCACGATACCCTATTTCAGGTAGATGATCTACTGAAACTTCAGCTAGTATATTTCTAGCACCAAAATACTCAGTAAACCAGTCATTTACATCTTCATATCCACCAATATTAGCTATTATATAATTTAAGAAATAGCCAACAGTTGAACTTCCTGTATATTTTGCTAGACAATTTTTATAGAAAGTATCTGTAGTTCCTGGATTTAGATTTCCTATAAATACTTCGTTTACTACATTATTAAATGTCATTGAATTTGAATACATCTTACCTTCAAATGATATAATATCTGATATTTTTGCACCACCTATTTCAAATCCATACCAGCGGTCATAATAGTTATATGCATAAAGTATTTTATTTATTTTTTCAGTTCCAATTAATTCTTGCTCTATTTTTTTGTTTAGTATTTCATTGTTCAACATAAGTATACTGTCTTCATCATTTTGTAAGATTTTAAGTGCTACTTCTTTTGCCATATTTTTAATTACATTATTGTAATTATCTCTATATAGCCTACTATCTCCAGCTGCTGTAAGTGGGTCCAGTACTGTAGTATAATCTAATGAACTTATATATTCAGTTAATTTATTTATAACTTCTGAATTTTCATTTATAATATAATTTCCAAATGCATAACTTAAATTCAATTCTAGTATTTTATATATAGCAATATTTCCCATAAGTTTTTCAAAGTTTACTTCATATTCTTGTACAGTATTATCAGTAAATATAACTTTTATTTTTGTTATTCCATTATAAGCATTTGATGTTAAGTATGTTACAAGTTTATCATTTGCATAAGGTAGTATATGTCTTATAGTTTTTGTATTTAATAAATGTGTATTTGATATACTAGTACTATCTAATACCATATATTTTGAATCGTAATATGGCATTAATTTTTGTATATTATGATATGCTATTAGCTTATCTGTATTAAATCCTGGAGTATTTTTTATTCTATTATATTCTGGAATATATAAACTTGTATCTATTTTTTCTTCATTGTTTTCTGTTTCATCTTCTTGTTGTTTATTTCCTTTTAATGTTGGTAAATGTTCATAAGATGCACCTTCTAAATTCCAAATACTTTCATCAAAGTTTGTATTATCTTTAAAGAACTCTTTTGTAACATTATCTTTAGATATTGTCTTTACTATTTCTCCTGTAGCATTTGATATTAGTTCTGATTCTTCTAATTCGTAGTTGTTAAGAGAATTTTTATTAATAGCTGAACCACATACTTTATAAATTACTGTACCAGTTGATAAACTTACATTATTTTTCAAAATTGTTGATGAACTTGGTAATCCTACTATAGCACCATTAAGTCTACGTCCTCCTCCAGTCCATACATAATTTATTTTTGTAATACAGTTCTCAATAGTAATTTGTGTTGCTAATCCATGTCCAAGAATACCACCTATTCCATTACCATCTTTACTTTGAGTTGAATTCATTTCACCTTGTACATAGCAGTTCTTAATTGTTCCGCCATCCATGTATCCAACAATACCACCAATTCTTATATGTCCTGATGTACTTACATTATAATTTGTCACACTACATTCCTCAATAGTTCCAGCTGTTAAATTACCAATAATTCCTCCTATTTCATTTGCTTTTGTTACTAAATTCAAATTCTTAATATGAACATTTTTTACATTAGTATTTGAAGCTACACTTGATATACTTCCTCTACTTGTTGCTTCAAGTAAATTAACTTTTTCTAATTCAAGATTTTGAATTGTTGCACTTTCTAGTGTATCAAATAATGGTTTATTTAAATTATATATTTTGTGTCCATTTCCATTTAATGTACCTCTAAACTCAGATGTAATAAGTGATGTACTTGTTGTTTTTAAATAAGATACATCATAATCTTGTGTTAGTGTAAAGTCTCCATCTGGATTTGCCTTTATTTCTGCAATTAAAGCTTCTATACTTTTATTTTCAGCAACTCCATTGTCTATTTTTCCATATGTAACTTTTAGTTTATTTTGTTTTTTGTCATTTTCATATTGAATTACATTATCATAATCTAAAATAAAATCTAGGTTTCCGTCTTCTGTTGTTTCATAGCTTTTTATTTTTGCATAAAATACTGGCATTTCTTTTGGTATAACTTTTACTATGTAATTGTCTAAATTAGATAATTTTTCTTCTGTTACACTAGTGACTTCTACTGTTGGATTTTCTGTTGAATATAGACTTACTCCAATTATGTCTTTTATTTCAATTAAACGTTCTGCACTTATATTAATTCCTTCTTTAAGTAATTGTTGATTTGTATATTCGTTATCTCCAGTTGTAACTTGATTTGTATCTAAATCGTAATTTGCTAGTATTTCTATTTCAAATTCTTCACAAATTCCTTTTTCAAAACTAATACCATTTGAATTACGAGTTAATTCTTCTTGTTTTATTGTAACTCCATTTTCATCTATTACTTTTATAGTTCCAGCAGTTATTGTTTCTTCTGTATCATTTACTTTAAATGCTACATCAATATTTCCATTATCTGCATTTTCACTATATCCAAAATCTGTAACAGTTGGTCTTAATTTCAATATTCCTACTTTTGTTTCATTATTTTCTGTTAATTCAATTTCTTTTGTGTTATTTAAAATTATTTTTTCAATTGTTATTGTTTTTGGTCCAAATGTAGAAACTACTGGTATATTAGTTTTATAGTTTTGCTCTATTTTTTCTAGTTCATATTGTTTTCCATTTATAATAGCATAAACTGGATAGAATTCTGTACTATTAGCACTATCAAAACTTACTGTTACTTCTTGACCTCTTTCAAAATATTTTGTTTCTTTTTCTCCATTGTATGTTTTTAAATTACTTATTTTTAACTCATAATCTGCAATTAATTGTATTGGTCTTCTTCTAAATATTTCATTTTCTACATAGTTTTTGTTTGTTTCTTCTTCTATTGTATTAGTATCTCTATCATATGTCATTTTTGCAACTAATGTATATTGTGTTCCTATTTCAATATTTTCAATGTCAAAAGTAATATGTTCTGCATCAAATTCTTTTGTTGCAACTATTTCCTCATCACTATTTCTTACAAGTTCTGCTTTTCCACTTATAAATGCTTTATCTGGGTCTACTATATTTGCAGTTAATTTAACAGATTTATTTTCTATATCATCTATTTGTGTAAATGCTTCACTAGTAGGTTTTTGTTTTAAAACATCTATTTTTACTTGGTTTCTTACACCAATTGATGTATTATCTTCAAATATAATTTCTGTAGTATTTAAGTCTACTATACCTGCTGTTTCTCCTGCATTTAAAGTTACAGAATATGTTACATTTTCGTCTTCATCTGTGTTTTTTGTTGCAATACATCTTAAGTTGTTTACTCTAATGTGTGTTATGTTAAGGTTTTCTTTATTTGTTTCTATTGTATATGTTAATGTAATATTTTCTCCTTTTTCAGGATATTTGTTAGATATTTGTACATTATTTATATTAGCACTTGGATTAGATGTTTCTTCATTTTCTAATATAATTTCATTTGTATATGTATAATTTTCATCATCTTCAAGTAAACAATAATTTGCAATTAATTTTATTTTATATTTATCTGGTAATTCTATGTTTTCTAAATTTATAGTAGAATTTATATAATATGTATCTTTTAATTCCTCTTCTTCACTATCACTTAAATTTTCATCTGTCAAATATTCTGTTAAGTTTTTAGATGCGATTTCATTGTTTTCTTCATCAAATAATTTTGCTGTTAAATCAGTTATTGCTTTATTTTTATCTTTTATAAAAATAAGCATATTAATATTTTTTTCTTCTGAATTTTCATGACTTCTGAATCTTGCAACAGTTGGTGCATTTTTTATTATTTTTACTTGTTTTTCTTGATTTACTTCAAATTCTTTTCCATTATCTAAAGTAACCTTTTCTATATTTATATTATTATTACCTGTATTATCAAATCCATCTATAAATGCTGTATATGTACCATTATCTTCTGTTAGCTCATATCTTTTTCCATTTATAACTGCACTTTGTGGTAAATATTCTGTTGCATTTGTGCTATCAAATTTTACTATTATATTTTCTTCTAAATTAAATTCTTCTGAAGCTGTATCTTCTTGTTCTTCTTTATAAGTTCTTATATTAGATAATTGGAAATCATAATCTTTTATAAGAATTAATTCTTCTACTTTTGTAAGTCTACCTGTATTGTCTCCTTCTTGTTCTAAAGTACCTGTATCTAAGTTATATGGTACTTCTACTAATATTTGGTATTTTTTATTTTCTTCTACTTTTACATTTATATTATTAGTACCAACTTCTACAACTCCTTGTTGTATATATTCTGTTCCTTTTGGATTTTCAGCTTCTTCATTACTTTCAGATGCTTCATTACTTTCAGTTTCTTCTTTCTTTTCAGTAATTGTATACATTCCTGAATTTACCGTTTTATCAGAATCTACTACATCAAATGATATATTTAATTCTGTTTTTTCTGTATCACCTGTTAATGTCCAATTTTCAATTTGAGGTTGTGTTTTTAATACATCCACTTTAACTGTTTCATCAATTTCAATTTCTTTTCCATTTATAAGAGTTACTTTTTCAAATCTATATTCTTTTACGCCATTTGTGTTTCCTACATTTAATTTAACTTCATATAAATTTTGATTTTGTTCATTTCTTACTATTTCATATTCTTCTCCATTTATAGTAATTGTTTTAATTTCAACATTATAAGTTACATCAATATCTAAATTTAATGTTATCTCTTCATTTTTATTTGGATAATAATTACTTACTTCTATTTCTCTTACTGTTGCTTCATATTCTAATGTTTTTTCTATTTTTTTTATTAAAAGATTTAAGTCTGTTACTGTTATCTTTCCATCATTATTCATATCAGCATTTTCTAATTTATCTTCTGGTAATTCTTTTGTATGTATTAAATGTAATTGTAATAAACTTACATCTGCATAATTTATTTCTCCATCACCATTTAACTCTCCTTTTGTAGAAAAATTACTTACTGCATAAATTACGCCAAATGATATTAATAAAAAGATTAATAAAAAAATACTTATTTTTAATACAAATTTATTTTTAAATTTTTTGTTCTTTATATTTTCTATCACTTATTTTCACCTCTTTGATTATATTATTACTTTCTATAAATATTTAATCATTCTTTTATTGAACTTTATTTTAAAAATAAAACTATTTTAAATTGAATAATATGAATTTTCAAAAACTCCGTTTTCCAATGCGTTTAAGATACTTAAAATTGAAATTACAGAAACACACTATAATTGGTTAAAGTAAATATCAACTCAGGTCAAACTCATTTTTTTAAATTAATATTATTCATCTAAAATATATTAGTAAAATGAAAAGTTTCATTGAATTCTTATAGTTTTAATAAATCTATTAAAATTAATTTCATTTGTGCCAAATCATTAATTGTAACTTTATTATCATTATCTATATCTGATGCCTTTAATTTCATTCCTGTTAAAAGCTTGTATTCAATAATATGTAACTTCATTTCTGCTATATCATTTATAGTAATCTGTGCATCTTTATCTATATCTCCTACTACTATAAGTGTAAAGTTCAAAGTAGTACCTACTTTTAATTTTGTTCCTGTTTTTATCATACTATCTTCTTTTAATTCATTACCATTTTCATCTGTAAATACCATTTGTTGTTTTGTCGTTACATTTTGTTTGAATTCTTTTACTGTTGTTTTTGGTATTATTCTTGATATATATTCTTCTTCTATATTATATTTTTCAGAAGTTATCTTGTCTGGTTCAACTGGCTCAACTGGATCAATTGGTTTTTCTGTTTGTTCTTCTACTATATCTATTTCTACCTTTGCATTTTCAATTAATATATCTTCTTTTCCTTCTGATGTTACAACTTCACTTGTTATTACTTCTGTTTTTTTGGCTTTTATATTTTCTTTTACCTTTAATTTGATTTTTGCTACTTCTTCTGGTTCTGTACTTCCTGCTTTTTTTATTGCTACAAATTCTCCTGTTTCTTTATTATATTTTAATTGTTCCCAGTCATTTTGACATTCGAAATTTTCTTGTAGTACTTCTTCAAATGTTTCTTTATCATATTCTAGTTTAGCTTTGTAAGCATTAATTCCTTCTTTTATTTGTTCATATTGTTCAAACTTTAATGTAATTTCTACTTCTTCTCCTTTATTTAATTCAGATTTTGAACTGCTTAAGGTCGCTTTTAAGTTATTTGTCGCTTTTACATTTATTGATATTAAAATTAAAAGTATAATTCCTATTGCAGTAATTGTTATCTTTTCTATTTTCATGTTGGCTTCACCTTCCTTAAAAATTTCTTATTATCATAATTATTATACTATATTTCTGTTTTTTTTTCAATCTATATATTTACATTGTTTTATTTAATTTTTTATTAATATGATATTTACTTACGCTTTTAATTTTTTCATGTTTTGTTGTTTTATATTATATTTTTGTTATATTTTTATGACATTTTTTATTTTTGTTGTAATAAATCTCTCATCCTACTGATTTCCGTAGGACTTATTTACTAAAATATTGTTTAGTTTATTATCACTGAAATTGCTGGGCTCCATAAATTTGTGTTCACTATATTTTATATAATAGAAAGTCAGCATGACTTTCTATTATATAAAAAAGTCTATTAAAAAAATGAGTGAAAATTTCACTCATTTTTCTAATAGACTTTTTTGTTCTTACTTTTATGATATACCTTAAGTTTTCTTATAACTTAGTTAATTTCCATTAATCCTATTAATGCTAATTTTAATATTGCTAAATCATTTATTGTAACTTTATTATCTTTATCAACATCTGCTGCTTTTAAAGCATTTCCAGTTAATGTGTCTATTTCTATTAAATGTAATTTCATTTTTGCCAAGTCATTAATTGTAATTGCTCCATCTCCATCAATATCTCCTTTTACTATAAGAGTATATTCTAAAGATTTACCAACTTTTAATTTGCATCCTGTTGTAATAATACTGTTCTGTTCTAAAGGATTTCCCTCTTTATCAAAAAATGTAAGTACTTGATTTGTTGTTATATTTTTCTTAAATTCGTCTACTGTTGTTCCATTCTTATCCTCTACTTTTGGTATTATTTCTGAAATAATGCTATTTTCAATTTTATACTTTTCAGAACTAAATATAAATTCTTCATCATTATCTTTATAAATCCAAGTTACTTGTGCAACAGCTGTCCCTATATTTCCTAATGGTCCTCTATAGTAGAATGTATGTGTTCCATTTTCTGTAAATGTGTATGTATCTCCGTTTTCAATTTCTTCGCCATTCTCATCTATTATTGTCACTCCACCTTCATCAAATGTTATTTTTGCTATTACATCTTTGTTTGTTGGTTCTGATATATTATAAGTTATAATTGCTGCTGGTGGTATTTTATCTATCCAAGTTACTTCTGCAATAGCTGTTCCTGTGTTTCCTGCTGGTCCTATATATTTAAATTCATGTGTTCCATTTTCTGTAAATACATATTTATTTCCATTTTCAATTTCTTCACCTTTGTCATTTACTATTTTTACACCTTCTTTATCAAAAGATATTGTTGCTGTTACATCTTGATTTGTTATATCATTTATATCATATGTTATTGTTGCTGTTATTTGTACCTTATCTATCCATTCAACCTCTGCTGTTGCTGTTCCTTCGTTTCCTACCATATCTTCGAATTCAAATGTAAATGTTCCATTTTGTGTAAATGTGTAAGTATTACTTCCATTATTATTTGTTATTTTAACATTTTCTTTATTAAATGTTACTGTTGCTGTTACATCTTGATTTGTTAATTTATTTATATCATATGTTATAGTTGCTACTGGTAGTTCTCTGTCTATCCAATCAACTTTTGCTACTGCTATTCCTTTATTTCCTGATGGTCCCACAAATTCAAATTCATATGTTCCATTTTCTGTAAATGTATGTGTATTTCCACCTTCTACTGTTACATTTTCTTTATCAAATGTTACTGTTGCTACTACATTTTGATTTGTTGGTTCATTTATATCATATGTTATAGTTGCTACTGGTAATGTTCTATCTATATTTGAAACTGTTGCTGTTGCTGTTCCTGTATTTCCTGCTTCATCTACAAACTCAAATGTAAATTCTCCATTTTCTGTAAATGTATATGTATTATTTCCTTCGTTGTTTGTTATTGTTACATTTTCTTTATTAAATGTAATCGTAGCTATTATATCTTGGTTTGTTTTATATTCTGCACTATATGTTATTGTTCCAACTGGTGCTTCTTTATTTATCCAATTTACTTCTGCAATAGCTGTTCCTGTATTTCCTGCTGGTCCTACAAATTCAAATTCAAATGTTCCATTTTCAGTAAATGTATAAGTGTTACTTCCTCCATTGTTTGTAATTGTAACATTTTCTTTATCAAATGTTACTGTTGCTATTACTTCCCCATTTGTTGGTTCTGTTGTACTATATTTTATACTAGCATTTGGCATTGTTTTATCAATATTATTTACTTCTGCTGTTGCTGTTCCTTTTACACCTTTTTTATTAGTGAATTCAAATGTAAATGTTCCATTTTCAGTAAATGTATATGTTTTACTTCCATTATTATTTGTTACTATAATATCCATATTTTCATTTACTAAAGTAGCTGTGACATCCCTATTTGTTAATTCTGTTGTGCTATATTCAATTTCTGCTGTTGGATATTCAGCTTTTGTTATATCTTCAAATATATTAAACATTGCAGCTGAGAAGAAATAGTCCATTGGAACTCCATCTCTATTTCCATGTACATAATCACATGATTCTGTACATTCTATTTTTATGTATTTTGCTTCCTTAGATTCTGCGAATACAATATCTTTATTATTTTCGCTTGATGTAAGCTGTTCTAGAGTTGTTGGATTATATAGATCTTTAATAGTAGTTGCTACTTCCCAATTTTCTCCATCCATACTTACAGATACTGTTCCGTTTTTTAGAATTCCATAAGCATATTCTGCTTTTCTTACATATTCAATTTTTGATATATATCTTGGTTCATCTAATTCAATTACAATCCATCTTGGATCTTTCATTGTTGTAGTAGTACGGTTTGTATGCCACATTGTTGTAGGAAGTGCATCTATAGCATTTGTTGCTGGTTCTCCTCTATTTGCTGTTGTACTTGAAAAGCTTTCAATAGATAAATGTTTTACTGATACATATTTTGCTGTATCTGGTTGATTATCTGCTGTAAATTCAAATTCTACTGCGTCACTTGGCATTAAAGTACCTGCTGCTTTTTTTCTAATTAAAAGTTTTTTATCTCCTAACACTATTGGTTCTTTTTCTGAATAAGAGGTCCAATTAGCATTTCCTTCAATCTTCCACTCAAGATTGTCTATATCACTTATACCTATTAATCTATTTTCTAAGTCATTTAAATATGCTGAAATAGTAGGAGTTTCTTGTCCTTTAATACTAATAGTAGATTCTTTTCCATCTAAACGTACTTTTATTCCATCATCAGTGTTTATTTGTCTTAATTCTGCTTCTGTTAATTCATAAGAATCTGCTGTTCCTCTTTTCCAAGTTTTTCCTCCATCTAAGCTATATTCCCAATCCTTTTCTTTAAATTCATCTACTAAAATTATTTTTCCTGCATTTTCTCCATTAAATGAGAAATTTGCAAGTGTTATCTTTGATTTATCTTCAAATAAATTTACCATTGCTAAAGATGAAAACATACCATATGTATCCATTTCAATTTTTACATATTTTCCATAAACACTTTCGTTAAGTTCAACTGATTTGAATTCTAAGTCTTGTTCACAATTTTCTTTTCTTCCTGCCTCTATCCAAGTTTCTCCATCATTACTTACATATATAATTGCATTTTTTATATAAACTGGGTCAGCATCTCTCCATTTTCCTTGTACAAATTCTATAGCTGATATATTTCTTGGTTCATCTAACTCTATAGCAATAAAAGGTTTTGTTTGTTGTTGTAAAACATTTTGTCCAAAATCTGTATGCCACATAGTATGAATGTTTCCATCAATTGCATTTGGTGCATAGTAAGGTCTCTTGCTATCTGTTGATTGAGTAGAATAACTATGTATTGATAAATGTTCTATAGGTATATATTTTCTTGTATTTGGTTGATTATCTTCTGTAAATGCATACATGTCAGATTTTTCGCTTGCCAATTTTGTTCCTGTTGCTGCTTGTCTTATTTGTATTGTTTTATCTCCTGTTAAATCAGGTGTACTTACACTAAATAACGTCCAATTGTCATTTTCAGTATAACGCCACTCTGTATTTACATCTACTCCAATTACTTTATTTTCCCAATCGTTTGCATATACATTGCTTGGAAGACTTTGTTCTGTTATATCTATTTTATATAAGTTACTTTCATCATAATTTACTCCAACAATATGAACATAGATGTCATTCTCTGCTGTAATTCTTGCTATTTCTTCCCTTGTTAATTGTATTTTATGTTCTTCTTCAGCTGTAAATGAAACTTCATGCCATTGAGCATCTTTCCAGCTTTCATTTTCACCTTTTCCAGTTAAGCAATAATCCCAACGAACACCATTTCCATCAAAACGACTTGATAATACAATTTGTCCTGCGTCTTCTCCATCAAATGAAAATGTTGCAATTGTCTTATCTAGTTTTCCTAATAAATAGTTAGCTTCTAATCTTGTAAGTGATGGTTGAAGTACTTGATCAGTTGCAGTATTAGGAAGCTGACTTCCTTCTGTTAAAATTCTTGTTTGTAAAAGTGTAAATCTATATATATTTTCTGTACTTGTTAATTTTGGTTTTATTAAATTAGTCAAATGTTGCATTGGTAATGGGAAACATTTTAAGCTCTCTGCTAATCTTTCTGCTAAATTATAGTAATCATTTTCTGTCTTATTTTCACTTGCATTATATACATTAATTAGACCAACCCACGCATCAATATTTATAGGTTGTATTGTTAATGCTTTTTCATATATTTCTTCTTGCTTTTCTAAATCTCCTTTAAAAGCATTTGCAAGAATAACTTGTTCTTCACATTTTATAAAATTTTCATAATCATTTATTACTTCTTGTGCTAATGCCATATATACTACAGAATATCCTCTAGAATAACTAGCATTTCCCCATCCTAGTAGCATTCTTTCACTTTTTTCTGATAATGTCCAACCACTTACGTCATTGTCAATTCCCCAGTAACCTTTTCCTTCAGAATTTCTTGTATAATATAAAAGTGCTGCATGTCCTGGTTGTCCTATAACTGTTGCAGGTATTCCATGTGTTGCACGAATATTTGAACCACTTTTTGAAATACCTCCACAAACTGCTCCAGTTCCAAATTTGTTTCTAAAGTTCATCCATACTTTATATAGTTTATATTCTGAAGTACCTCTTGTTACAGATATTTCATAACTTGGAATATTTTTACCTCCAGGTATAGTATATGTTAAGTCAAATAGTCCTATTGTTCCATTTTCTGTATTTTTATCCTTTACAGAAAATAACTCATTAAAATATTGCTTATTATTTTCATCATAATAAATTGGGTTACCATAATTTGGATATACATAAGCCATATATGGATGTGGTGTTAACCAGTTTGTTGTTTTATATTGATCTAATCTATCTTGAACATATTGATTCAACCATAGAATTTCTTCATCATCTATTAAGTTGTTCATAATAAAACGCATTTCTTCAACTTGTAGTGCTTCAAATGATGGAGTAAGATCTAAGCTTTCAGTTGCTCTAAATTTTCCATTTTTGTGCATATATTTATATATTGCATAACGTCTAAGTGCATCCGATTTATTTTCTGCTGCTCCTGCTTGCATCCATAGACCAACATTTTGAGAATGTGTTAAAGAAAGTGTAATTGCCATCTTTTTGTATAGATCTCCATAAGTCATATTTGGATACCAAGTATTATTTAACTTCTCTGTTATTATAAAGTCATCTTTATATTCATTATAAAGTCTAGAAAGTTGTGTTAATGAATTAAAATAACTTCCACCTTCTGGTGTTCCACCTAATATGTATAACCTAATATTGTCTACATTACTTGTTAACCAAGTATATGTTTCTTTATTTTCAGGGCTTGCACTTAAAAATCTTTTTAAAGCATAATTACCAACTCTATTGATAAGTTCTCTTTTAAGAAGTGTTAATTCATATTCTTTATTAGTTGCTAAATCTGCACCTGCAAATTCTGTTTTTATTTTTCTATCTAATTCATCTATTGATGGTACTAAATCATCTCCTGGTTCTTTGTATGTTTCTTTAATTAATTTTGCGTCTGCATAAACAGAATGGTCATTCCCATTAGCTCCATTTGAATCCGCTTCTAGTTTTAAAAATTTCTCATTTTTTATATTTATCTTAACAAAGGTTGCATTATCTCCTGGTTTGCATACTGCTGGATTTTCATCTGTTTGTAAGTTCCAATTCTTTCCATCTTCTGATGTATAAATTTTAAATTTTACACCATTACTTGAACTAGCAGCAGTTTTGTTTAATCCTATATATGCTGTAAAATAATCGTAATCATAATTTCTTAAATCATATACAAGTTTAGATGCTGCATGTGCCCATATTCCCTTTTCAAATGAGTAATATCCTCCTTCTATCTTTACAGAAATTAAAGAATTATTACCTGCTTTATCCATAATAAATGAACCATATCCAGATTTTGATTGTGATGCGTCATAAGGTATATCTGATAAGTAACAAAATTCTTCATTTGCTGCAAAAGATTTGTTTGAAGTTTTTGGCAATAAGAATAATATTAATATTAAAACAAAACAAAAGCTTAGTTTAAATAAAAAATTAGTTTTAGATTTGTTATTTGTCTTCATTTTTAATCCTTCCTTCTATAATAATTTATTTAGGTTTTTTAGCTGGTTTTACCTATAAACTCTTTTTCTTCTTTTTTATTATAACACATTTTCATAATTATGTAAATTTTTTTTTTTTAATTTTCTTATATTAACTTACGCTTTTAACTTTTTCATCTTATATTATATTTTTTTTATATTTTTGTTACATTTTTTATTTGGTTTTAATAATAATCATATTTTGCTGATTTCCGTAAAAGTTATTTACTATAATACTTCTTACCATTTAAGGTTTATTAATATTGAAATTGCTAATATATATTTTATATATATTAGCAATTTCATTTAAATACAATATACAAACTTATAATATTACTTTAGTATTTTATATATATCTTACTTCCTTTTTTTATTGTAATTCCACTATTTGGTATTTGCTCTCTTACTATCGTGTTTTGTTTATCAAGTTCTTCTATTTCATTTTCTATTACTAGCTCTACTTCTTTTTCTTTTGCTTCTTTTTGTGCTTCTTGTATTGTTTTTCCTATTAAATTTGGTACTGTTATTTCTTCTATTTGTTCTATTTCTTCTTTGTTTCCTTGATTTACTTCTAAGTATGGTAATATTTCACTAAAAATTTGACCTCCAACAGGTGCTGCAACACCTCCTCCTTGGTGTCCTCCCTCTCCTGTAGGATTATACAAAGTAACAAGAACAACCACTTGTGGATCTTCGATTGGTGCAACTCCTAAGAAAGAAGTAACATATTTATTAGTATTAACACCATCTTCTGAAGTACCTGTTTTTCCGCCAATCCTATAACCTGCAACTTTAGCATTTTTACCGAGTACCCTCAGCTACAACAGATTCCATCATACTTAACACTTTTTCTGAAGTATCTTTAGAAATTGCCTGAGATTTAATTTTTGTCTCTACCTCTGTTCTTTCTCCAGTTTCACTATCAATAATAGTTTTTACAACTCTAGGTTGAACTAAATTCCCACCATTTGCAATTGCAGATACTGCTGTAACTAATTGTATAGGTGTAATTTCAAATCTTTGGCCAAAACTAATTGTAGCAAGTTCAACTGGTCCAGCCTTATTTTCAGCTAAAAAGATACTTCCTGCCTCACCTGGTAAATCTATACCTGTTCTTTCTAATAAACCAAACTTTTGTAAATAACTATAATATGTATGTACTCCCATCTTTTGACCCAATCCAATAAATACAGGATTGCAAGAATTCATTAAACCCTGTCTTAAACTTTCAGCACCATGTGGTCTATAATGTCTCCAACATTTTATCCTTACTCCTGCAACTTCAATTCCTCCTGTACAAGCAAACTCTCCTGATTTATCAATATCTGTTACAATTTTTTCTTCTAAAGCTGCAGAAGCTGTAATTGTTTTAAATGTTGATCCTGGTTCATATGTATCAGTAATAGCTCTATTTCTCCAAACAGCTTGTAAATTTTTTGTCTTATCTGTTTGTTCTAGATTACTCCATATTCCTTTTAATTCATCCGTATAAGCTGAATATGGTTCATTTAAGTTATAATTTGGATATGTTGCCATTGCTAAAATATCTCCATTTTTAGGATTCATGATTACAATATTACCACCATCTGTACATACATTATCTATACATGCCTCTTTTAAATATTTCTCAACAATAGATTGAATATTTATATCTATTGTAAGTTCAATACTATCTCCATTAATTGCAGCAACATATGTTTCTCCTTCTTCTCCTATTTCTCCACCTTTTGCATCTGTATGTCTTTTTATTGCTCCTTTTGATCCTGCAAGAACTTTTTCATATTTAGCTTCTATTCCATCCAATCCTTGATTATCACTTCCACAAAAACCTATAATTTGTGATGCTAAATTATTATTTGGATAATACCTTTTTGTATCTTCATCTATATTAATTCCTGTTGTAATACCCTCTTCTTCTATCCAAATTCTAAGTTTATCAGTCTCTTCTTTACTTACTTTTTTTGCAATTGTTTCTATTGAACTTCTTTTAGATACCTTTTTTAGAACATTTTCATATTCTAAATTGAATATTTCAGAAAGTTTCTTCGCAACTTTTTCCTTCATATCTTTTTTTATATTTACTGGATTTACTGTTACTGTCTCAACTGTACTACTTTGTGCTAAAATTTTACCTGTTGAATCATATATTGTCCCTCTTTTTGGATTTATTGTCCTATCTAATGTTTGTTGTTCATACGCCATTGATGATAATCTTTTTCCATCTATAAATTGTATATACCCTATTCTTCCGTATTAATAATGCTATTATTATAAAAACTATAAATAATATATTTCTCATTCTTTTTTTTGTAGATAAATTTGTTTGTACCATAAAAACCTCCATTCGAGCAATTTTGCTCTGACAACTTTTTTTATTGTGAAAAATTTTTTCACAATAAAAACACCTCTATTAATTTTATTAGAGGTGTAGGTTTTTATTCTATAATTATCATTACTTTTAATATTATTTCAACAATAGTTAATATATAAAATATTGATGAAAATTTGAGTATGACTGAAATAACTTTAGATTTGAAGAAAAATTTATATATAAACTATTGTTGTAAAATAGCATATTATAAAGAATAATTTTATATATTTCTATTTAAAAAAATTATTTACAAAATTAACTAATTTTTCAAACCAATTTTTCTCTTCTTCAATTACGACCTTTTCAGAGGCAGACTCAACATAATCCTTTTTAGGCAAAGTAACATATACAGTCTGCTTATTTGTCAACTTTTCCATTCCTAATTCTTCTCTTGCGACTTTTTCAACATTACTTAAATTCAAACTATTTTCAATACTAACCTTTAATTGTTCATTCTCTTTTTGCAATGCTGCCAATACCTTTTTTTGATCTTGAATATTATTAAACTGTCTATCTATCTGAGAGTTTCTACAACTTATGGTTAATAACAATAAAAACAAAGCAATAACCATAATAGTCATTTTAAATTGTTTAATCTTTTGCTTTTTAGAAATTTTAACTTGTTGTCTAGGAACCTCTTTCACAACTTCTAATTTTCTTCTATTAACATTTTTCTTATTTCTCTTATTATAATTAGGATTAGTCTCAACTTTTCTTGGACTTGTTCCATATTGATACTTTGCTTGTGCCATAAGTTTTCACCTCTCTTTCTCTTTTTATATGATAAGTTTTAAATAACATATTTGAAAAATTAAAATAAACTATTTAAAGCTAAATAATATTAATTTGAAAAAATGAGCTTGATCTGATTTGCTATTCACTTTAACTCTTATAGTGTATATCTAAAATATGAATTCTTAGAATCTGAAACGCCTTGGAAAAGGGATTTTTTGGAAATTTATATTATTCGGCTTAAGTTATTATTTTTACTTTATATTACAAAACTTAATTGTTTTTATAACTTTTCAAAAATTCTAAGTTTTGCACTTTTACTTCTTGAATTATGCTCTTGCTCTTGTTCTGTTGCTATTATTGGTTTTTTAGTAATAATTTTTCCAAGTGTTTTAGCACCACATACACAATATGGCAAATCACTTGGACATATACATTTTCCTTTTGCGTCTAACATAGCATTTTTTACAGCTCTATCTTCCAAAGAATGAAATGTTATAATACATAATCTTCCTTGTTTTTTTAAACAATCTATACAATCTTTTACTGTATTATATAATGGTTCTATTTCGTTATTTACTTCTATTCGTATTGCTTGAAATGTTCTTTTTGCAGGATGTCCATCATTTTGTTTTGATTTTGGTATTGATCTTTCTATTATTTCTACTAATTGCTTAGTAGTTTGTATTTCTTTATTTTTTCTATATTCACATATATTTCTTGAAATTTGTCTTGAAAATTTGTCTTCTCCATATTGATAAATTATTTCTGCAAGTTTTTCTTCTGAATATGTGTTTATAACTTTTTGGGCTGTTAATTGCTGAGATTTATCCATTCTCATATCTAATTGGTTTTCTCCTAGATAACTAAAGCCTCTATTTTTTTCATCTAATTGATATGAAGAAACTCCTAAATCTAACAATATTCCATCTACCTGTTCTATTTCTAAATCTTCTAAAATTCGTTTTATATTATCATGATTATCTTGTACATATTTTATATTATGGAATTGATCTAAATTTGTTTTGGCAGCTTTTAAAGCCTCTTCATCTCTATCTATTCCTATTAATAAGCCTTTATCTGATAGTCTCTTTGCTATTTCTTTACTATGCCCTGCTCCTCCAAGAGTTCCATCTACATATATTCCATTTTCTTTTATTTTTAGACCTTCTATACATTCTTTTAGCATTACTGGTGTGTGTTTAAATTCCAATTTTATATCATTCCTTTCGCCACACTTATCATAAAATAGAAATTTTTAAATTTTCTATTTTACAAATCTAATGTATAAATATAAGTCTATCGTAAAGTCTTATATTCAATTACAGCTGGTATAACTACCAGCCGTTTATCTTTTATATGTAAATTTCACTTTGGTATTTCTTCTTATTTTAGTTTTGTATATTTCTCTTTTGTTTATATTTTACATTTCTTAACTTTTTCTTTTGTTACTTTATCTTTTGTTTGTTATTCTTTTGTATAATTTTCTTAAGCACTTTCTTCTTTTGTGTAGTCTTTTGTACTCTTTTCCTTTGCTTTATTATCTTTTGTTTTTGTAATAATCTTTTGTACTTTTTTCTTCTGTTTTTTATATAAACTTTTTCAAGTTATATACCTAACATTGTCATATTTTCTGCAATTTCATCTACAGATATATTTTCATCGCATTTTTGCCAATTTTCTTTATTCCATATTTCTAGTCTAGTTCCTACTCCAATTATTACTGCTTCTTTTTCTAATTGTATTGCAACTCTTAAATTATTTGGTATTAAAAATCTTCCCTGTTTGTCTATTTCACATTCTGTTGCTCCTGATAGAAAAAATCTTACAAAGTTTCTTGCATTTTTATCTGAAAGTGGTAATGATTTTAGTTTTTCTTCAAAGTTAGCCCATTCTTCTTGAGAAAAAGCAAATAAACATCCATCTAATCCTTTTGTTATTACAAATTTTTCTCCGATGTCTTGTCTTAATTTTGCTGGCATAATTAGTCTACCTTTCGCATCTAATGTATGCTCATATTCCCCCATTAACAACTGGCTTCACTCCTTTCCACTTTCACTCCACTTTGTACCACTTCTTTCCACTTCACCTAAATTGTAATATAACTTTTTCATTTTTGCAAGGGTTTTTTTAAATTTTTTTTATTTTTTGTTAATATAATTTATATCAATATAATATTTTTATAATGCTTTTAGTTCATATTCATTTATCTCATGACACTAATAGTTCATTTTATTTTATATTATTCATTGTTATACTTCTATATTATAGAAATGTTTATGAACTCTATAATATAAATACAAATTGGAGGTTTATATGACTGAAAATGAACAAAAACTAAGAAAAAATATAGGAAAAAAGATTAAAATTGCAAGATCAAATACTCCATATACTCAAGAAGCACTTGCTGAAAAATTATCTCTTTCTGCAAGATATATTAGTCAATTAGAACGAGGTATATCTTTTGGTAGTGCTAATACAATTGTTAATCTTTGTAAAGTACTTCATATTTCACCAAATTTTCTGTTCAGTGATGTAATTAATTCTGAATCTTTAGAAATTGTCGATCTAATTGATAACAAATTTTTAGAAAATTATGCTAAATTAAATGACTATAATAAAAAGGTTGTCAACAATCTAACAAATGATTTAATAAAACTTCAAATAGATGAGGATTTCGGGAAAAAATTTAATTGCTAAAAAAAGATACTTATGATATTATATTATTGTAAATTAAGTAAATAATATAAATATAATATGAGGAGGTTATCATGGATTTTGAACAATGGAAAACATTTAAAAAGGGAAATTGGGTACATGAAATCAATGTAAGAGATTTCATTCAAAATAACTACACACCTTATGAAGGTGATTCTAGTTTCTTAAAAGGAACTACAGAAAAAACAAAAAAACTATGGAATGAAGTTCTAGAACTATACAAAAAAGAGAAAGATGCAAAAGGTGTGGTTTTAGATATAGATACAAAAACAGTATCTACAGTTTCAGCACATGATGCTGGATATATTGATAAAGAATTAGAAGAAATAGTCGGATTACAAACAGATTCACCATTAAAAAGAGCAATAATGCCATTCGGAGGAATACGTATTGTAGAAAAATCTTGTGAAGCTTATGGAAGAGAAGTTGACCCTGAAGTTTCTAAAATTTTTCATAAAATTAGAAAAACTCACAATGATGGTGTTTTTAGTGTATATACACCAGATATAAGATTGGCTAGAAGTAGTCACTTAATAACAGGTCTTCCTGATGGTTATGGTCGTGGAAGAATTATAGGAGATTACAGAAGAGTTGCACTTTATGGTGTAGATCTTTTAATTGCACTTAAAAAAGAAGATTTAGAAAAATTAAATACAGATGAATTTGATGAGAATATAATTCGTGAAAGAGAAGAAATATCAGAACAAATAGATGCATTAAATGAATTAAAAGTAATGGCAACAAAATATGGATATGATATATCACAACCAGCATCAAATTCCAAAGAAGCAGTACAATGGTTATACTTTGGATACTTAGGAGCAATAAAAGACCAAAATGGAGCAGCAATGAGTATAGGAAGAACATCTACATTCTTAGACATTTACTTTGAAAGAGACTTAGCAGAAGGAACAATAACAGAAGAAGAAATCCAAGAAATAATGGATCACTTTGTGATGAAACTAAGATTAGTAAGATTTTTAAGAACACCAGAATATAATGAACTATTTAGTGGAGACCCTGTATGGGTAACAGAAAGCATTGGTGGAATGGGAATTGATGGAAGAACTCTAGTAACAAAAAACTCATTCAGAGTACTACACACACTAGAAAATTTAGGGCCTGCACCAGAGCCAAACTTAACAGTCTTATGGTCTACAAAACTTCCAGAAGGATTTAAAAGATATACTTCAGATTTATCAATAAAAACATCATCAATTCAATATGAAAATGATGATTTAATGAGAATAACCTTAGGAGATGATTATGGAATAGCCTGTTGTGTATCACCAATGAAAATAGGAAAACAAATGCAATTCTTTGGAGCAAGAGCAAACTTAGCAAAAACACTATTATATGCAATAAATGGTGGAAGAGATGAAATTTCAGGGAAACAAATTACTCCAAAATATGCTCCAATAACATCAGAATATCTAGATTTTGATGAAGTATTAGAAAAATTCGATCAATTGATGGATTATGTTGCGAAAATTTATATAAAAGCATTAAATTCAATACATTATATGCATGATAAATATTCATATGAAGCAATAGAAATGGCTTTACATGATAAAGATATTATTAGAACAATGGCATGTGGAATTGCAGGACTTTCAGTTGTCGCAGACTCTTTATCTGCAATAAAATATGCAAAAGTAAAAGTAATTAGAGATAATACAGGTCTTGCTACAGACTATGAAGTAGAAGGAGATTTCCCAAAATTCGGAAATGATGATGATAGAGTTGATGAAATAGCTGTAGTTGTAGTAAAAAGATTTTTAACTAAATTGCAAAAACATCAAACATATAGAAACTCTAAACACACATTATCAATATTAACAATAACATCAAATGTTGTATATGGTAAAAATACCGGAAATACACCAGATGGAAGAACAGCTGGAACACCTTTTGGGCCAGGAGCAAACCCTCTACATGGAAGAGACACAAATGGTGCATTATCAGTAATGAACTCAATAGCAAAACTTCCTTTTGAAGATGCTGAAGATGGTATTTCTTATACATTTTCAATTACTCCTAATACTCTTGGAAAGTCTGAAGATGAAAGAATTACAAATTTAGTAAATATGCTAGATGGATATTTTAAACAAACAGGTCATCATATTAATGTTAATGTTTTTGATAGAAGCTTACTTAAAGATGCTATGGAACATCCTGAGAAATATCCTCAACTTACTATCCGTGTTTCTGGTTATGCTGTTAATTTTACAAAGTTAACTAGAGAACAACAGTTGGATGTTATTAACAGAACTATTCACGAGAGGATATAATGTCCATTGGGGACGTTTCCTTTTGGACATTATTTTGTGCAATGTCTATTGGAGGCGTTTCCTTTTGCTTCGCAGTCATCCAAAATTTGTTTCAAAAATTTCATCTGCAAAATTATTACAGATGACTTATGCAGAGCTGAATAAAATCTGCTCTTTCATGTTTACAAAATTTACAAATTGGAGAATACTGATTATTATGAATAATAAAGATTTAGATTTAAGATATTATGCTAAAGTTCATTCAATAGAATCTTTCGGCACAGTAGATGGTCCTGGAATAAGATTTGTTCTTTTTCTACAGGGCTGTCATTTAAAATGCAGATATTGTCACAATCGTGATACTTGGGATATGGCAGGTGGAGATTATAAGTCTTTAGATGATATCTTCGAAAAGATAATAAAATATAAAAATTATATTTGTCCTTATGGAGGTGTTACTATTACTGGTGGCGAACCTCTTTTGCAAGTAAAGTTTTTGATTGAATTATTTAAAAAATTAAAAAAAGAAAAAATCCATACTTGTATTGATACATCAGGGATGGTTGCTTTAACTGATGATATTAAAAATGTGCTTTCTCTTACTGATTTGGTTTTATTAGATATAAAACATATAAATTCTAATAAGTCAAAAGATTTAGTAGGGTTTAATAATGAATATGAGCTGAATTTCGCAAAATATCTAAGTGATAATAATATTCATATGTGGATTAGGCAAGTTCTTGTTCCTACTCTTACTGATGATGAAAATGATTTGCTAGATTTAAAATATTTTATTAATAGTTTGAAAACTGTTGATAAAGTTGAAATTCTCCCTTATCATAATATGGGTAAATATAAATGGAAACAATTAGGTATTAATTATGATTTAGATAATATTAGACCTGCAACAGATGAAGATGTAAAAAGAGCAAAAAAAATTCTAGGGATTTTATAATCTCTAGAATTTTTTTAAATGAAATTATTTAGCTTATATATTATTACTATTCACATTTAATACTAACATTAAGATAATAGGATTAAATATTATATTTATAACCCTTTCTATACTATTTTTTAGGCTGTGAATTGTAACTATATATGCTATATTTTTAAACTTTTATTACCCTATCAGTTTTAATTCCACATTTTCCATTTTATACTTTCCATCTACTAATTTAAATTCAACCAAAGTCTCACTTAAAGTCTCTTTATTTTGTCTTAAATCTGTTGTAAACAAAAACTTTATTTGTGAAATTTCAATTTTATTTGCTACAAGTTCTTTATAAGTCTCTGCCATATGTTTTTCATCTTCACACACAAATATTAATTGTGGCAATCCAGAAAATCCTGAATCTCCTACTACATAATTTTCATAGAAATCTTTATATAAGTTCATTTTTTCTATAAATTTCTTTTGCCAATCTTGCTCTCTTCTTATTACTTCAAATAAGAATTGAATTGTTTTTCCGTTTTTTGTCAATTTTACTGTTCCACCTGCTGTTTTAAATACTTTTCCTAATGTTTTTGCAGTAATTGCTGGCTTTACAACATATCCATCAAATGCCTTAACTTTTCTTAGATATGCTATTAGTACTTGATTTCCTGCTAATCTTTTCTTTATCATTGCAACAGGTTTTGTATTATCTGATGGTTGCCATTTTGTATCTATTTCTTTTGATGTTAATAGATATTTTCCCATTTTTTCTAAGCAATATATTCTATATATCCCTTTTCCCTCATCAGATGTAAAATAATATCTTGTTAAAATTTTGCTTTTTACTAATGAATCTAACTTTGTATTTAATTTATCTTGTGATTTTGGATCTATTCCCTTTATTTCAAGCATTTGATATAATTGTCTTGATGTAATAAATTCAAATTCATTTACTAATTCTAATATTGCAAAATGTATATCTGTAATATGTCCTATATTTATCTTATGTACAATTTGATTCATAGATACATATCCATCTTTCCCATCAAATGTTTTAATTTCTCCTTCTCTAATAGCAAATGGTGATACCTCTGCTTTTATTTCATTATCTTTAACCATTTTAAAATCATTCCTTTCTTATAAATTTTGAATTTTCAAAACATATTAACAACTATATATTAATTTTATCTTTTTTCTGTCGTAATCTATTCTTTTTATTAAAACATTAATATCTTGTCCATATTGTAAGTCTTCTTTATATTCTGCCATTCCTACTAAATTTGGTAATAATTCTATAAATATTCCATTTTTATTTTTTTCAGTTTCCCTTACAATTCCTTTCACTTTCATTCCTACTTGAAACTTTTGAGCATTTTCTTCCCATGTTCCTAATGATTCTTTATATGATAAGTTTATTTTTCCATTTTGTCTATCTATATCTTTTACATTTATTTGTACTTCTTGTCCTATTTTTAATCTTTCATATGGTGTTTTTATTCTAGCAACAGATATATCTTCTATGTGTACTAATCCGACTACTCCTCCACCTATTTCTATAAATGCTCCATATGGTTTTATGCTTTTTACTATTCCTGTAACTTTTTTTCCAATTTCTAGATTTTGTTTAAATGTTTTTAAAGCTTCTTCTTGTACTTCTTTTCTTGATAAAATTGCAACATTGTCTTTATTTATATTTTTAATTTTAAATTGTACAATTTTATTTACTTTTCCTGTACATAATTTTGTATTTGGAATTCCACTTTCTTGTAGATTAATTGCTTCTATTTCTTCCCTAGGAATAATTCCTGTTGTTCCATTGCTAAATTTAATGTGTAAATTATAATTTTCATCACATTCTTCTACTTTTCCTTGTAGTGTTGTTTTATTTTTTATATATTCTTCTATTGTTGATGCTTCTACATTATCAACTTCATTATTCCATCCTTCTGGTCTTAATCCCAAATTATACATCTTTCTTCTCCTTTTTCTTTTGTACCATTATTATTATATATTTTTTTGCCAGAATTATCAATAGTTTTATGAATTTAATAGAAAAAAAATAAAATTTTGTACAAAACAAAAAAATCCAATATAAAATTGGATTTTTCTGTAGGAATATTTTGCTCAGTGTGTTTTTTTTAAATTTTGGAATTTTATCTTTGTTGCCATTCCTCCCCGGATATGACGTTCTGCTTTATTTTTTTGCAGAACTTCATTAACCTCTTGCCACTTTGCTCTATTAATTCCTTTGAGTCTTGTTACATCCTTATGTACTGATGTTACTATCAAGAGCGGTTTGATTGATGTCATTAAAATTTGCAATA
>CANSII010000016.1 GCA_947646915.1 uncultured Clostridium sp.
CGGTGGAAACTCTCATATATAATCCACATTTTTTCTTTTCTTCGTTCAATTCTCAAACCTCCTAACAAACGGACTAACAAATTCTAAGCATTAAAATGCAAGAATTTGTAACGTTCGCATAATTATCTTCTACGTCAAGTCTGTCGACTTTCCTAGAATATAAATAAAAAGAGACATCAAAGTACATGCGAGTACTACTGACATCTCTTAAATCCATTTATTATAAACTAAAATACAATAATGCAATATAATATAATTTTTTCAAAGTACTCATAAACATATAGCTTTTGACGAACAGCTATATGCAATTAATTACCTATATTATATCACGATTTTAAGAAATGTCAAATATTTACAATTATATGTTTTTCAAATATTCTTCTAACTCTGATAATTTAATCTTTTTAGTCAAGTTAGTAATATAAATGTCATTTGAATAATTGAAAACTAAAAAAGTAATATTTTTGATAATCACTCTATGTGGCTCAATATATGTAAGATTAGTTCTCTCTAATTTTCTAATACTACCATTGATAAAAGTAGGAGTAACTTTAGAAAACTCACATATAAACTCTAGCCTTTGTTTTAGACATTCCTCAAATTCTAGTTCTTGCTTAATTATCTTCATTTCAAGCACCATCCCTTCTTTATAGATTTAGGATGATTTTTTGCAAAAGAAAAAATCAACCATTTCTGATTGATTTTGTATCTATCTGTTCTATAAAAAGTTCGAACAGATACGTCGTTGGTGCGGATGAAGGGACTCGAACCCCCACGTCGTTGACACTGGTTCCTAAGACCAGCGCGTCTACCAGTTCCGCCACATCCGCATATAATACTAATTGTTTAAATTTTTTCTACACATACTGACATTGTAACGAGCAAAGCCCTAACAATCTCAACAAGTTCCGCCACATCCACATTTTCTATTGACAATACTTATATTAACACATTCAGGCTTTTATTGTCAATAGAATTTTTATATTTTTTTAAAATTGTAAAAAACTTTATAAATTAATTTTTAAGAAAATAACAAAAATAAATTTTCCACAAAAAATAAAAATATAACTATTAAAAAAATCTTTAAAAAATTATATGCAATATAAAATAATTAGACCAATTATACTACAAAAAAAACCTAAAAATTTCAAACCAGCTGAAGCCTCATTTTGATCACCAAAACCAAAAAAGTTTTTAGTAATAATTCTAGCATCATAAATTAAAATAACACCAATTAAAATTATCAATAAAGCAACCAACTTTAAAATAACACTTACCATTATATCAACATCCTTTTCAATTATAGTATGAAACATTGCAAAGAAAAATTACTAAGCAATTCAATTAATATTATATAAAAAAAAAATAATATATTCAATTAAAATTTGTAAATTTTTTAAAATAATAATACAAGATAATAGATTTAAAAATAAAAATTATTAAAATTGCTAAAATATCAATATTCTATAAGCTGAATGATAGAAATGAGTATTACACAAATCTATTGACAATTTATAAAATTAAAAGTATAATATAATTGTATTATTAAAAAGGAGAAAAAAAATGCTAAAAAAATACTGGAAAAAAATAGGAATGTTAATATTAATAATAGCATGTGTATTTAATGTAATGAGTAAATTAGTACACAAATTATCATTAAATAAAGAGATGATTGAATCAGCACAATATATGTTCAGTGAAGAAAAAACAAAATAATCAAAATACCAAAAAATAATACTTGAAAAAATAAAAAAAATATGATATTATAAAAAAAGTCATGTAAAAAAAGAAAAAAGAGGTGAAAAACAGATGAAAGAAGGAATACATCCAACATATAATCAAACAACAATCACATGTGCATGTGGAAATGTTATAGAAGTTGGTTCAACAAAAAAAGATATAAAAGTAGACGTATGCTCAAAATGTCATCCATATTGGACAGGTAATTTAAGACAAGAAACAGCTGGAGGAAGAGCAGAAAAATTCAAAAAGAAATATAATTTATCATAAAATAAAAGAAGTAGTATCAAACTACTTCTTTTATTTTTACCTTTTTTTAACAGTTATATTGCAAAAAAAGACAAAATATAATAAAATATATAGCAGTGGAGGTATTAGAATTGGAAACAGAACAAGAAATAGAAAAACAAAGAGAATATATAGGGAAAGTAAAAGAAATAAATAAAAACAAAAAATTAAAATATAGTATACTAACAATGGGATGTCAACTAAATGAGAATGACTCAGAAAAAATATGTGGAATGTTAGAAGAAATGGAATATACAAAAACAGAAGATCAAAAGGAAGCAGATGTAGCAATATTTAATACATGTTGTGTAAGAGAAAATGCAGAAGACAAACTATTTGGAAAATTAGGAGAATTAAAAAAAATAAAAGAAACAAAAGGAACAATAATAGCTATAGGTGGATGTATGATGCAAGAAAAACATATAACAGAAAAAATAAAAGAAAGCTATCCATACACAGACATAATATTTGGAACACACACACTACATAAATTTCCAGAAAATTTATATAAAACAATAGAAGAAAAAAGAAGACAAGAAGACATATTAGATATTGAAGGAAAAATTTATGAAGGATTGCCAATAAAAAGAGATAGTAAAATAAAAGCATCAGTAACAATAATGAATGGATGCAATAATTTTTGCAGTTATTGTATAGTACCATATGTAAGAGGAAGAGAAAGAAGTAGAACACCAAAAGCAATAATAGAAGAAGTAAAAGAATTAGCAAAACAAGGATACAAAGAAATAACTTTATTAGGACAAAATGTAAATTCATACTTAAGAGCAGAAAAAAATAAAAAGACATTAGAAATATCTAAGTTATCAGAACAAGAAAATATCATATTTGAAGAATATGAAGGTGTAAATTCTTTTGCAACACTATTAAAAGCACTAAACAAAATTGAAGGAATAGAAAGAATAAGATTTGTATCACCACATCCAAAAGACTTTACAGATGATGTAATAGAAGCAATAGCAAATTGTGATAAAGTATGTAAATTAGTACATTTACCATTACAATCAGGAAATACAAAGGTACTAAAAGAAATGAATAGAAAATACACAAAAGAACAATATTTGAATTTAGTAGAAAAAATGAAAGCAAAAATACAAAATTTAACATTATCAACAGACATCATAGTAGGATTTCCAGGAGAAACAGAAGAAGAATTTGAAGATACATTAGATGTTGTAAATAAAGTAAAATTTGAACAAGTATACATGTTTATATATTCAAGAAGAGTAGGGACTTTAGGAGATAATATGGAAAATCAGATACCTGATGAAATAAAACATAAAAGATTTAATAAATTAAAAACATTAGTAGAAAGTCAAATTGAAGAAAATAATCAAAAATATGTAGGAACAATTCAAAAAGTTTTAGTCGAAGGAACTAGTAAGAATAATGAAAATATGCTTACTGGTAGAACTGATAATAATAAAGTTGTTATTTTTGAAGGAAATAAGAACCTAATAGGAAAAATGATTGAACTAAAAATTGTTTCTGAACATATGTGGTATTTGAAAGGAAAAATGTGACAAGAGGGGCTTTCCTGTTTGTCACAAAGGAGGTAAAAAATGGCAGAATTTTCACCAATGATGCAGAAATATCTTGAAACAAAAGAACAATATAAAGACTGCATATTATTTTATAGATTAGGAGATTTCTATGAAATGTTCTTTGAAGATGCAATTACAGTATCAAGAGAACTAGAGCTTACATTAACAGGCAAAGACTGTGGACAAGAAGAAAGAGCACCAATGGCAGGAGTGCCACATCATGCAGCAGAAATGTATATATCAAGACTAGTTGCAAAAGGATATAAAGTTGCAATATGTGAGCAATTAGAAGATCCAAAAGAAACAAAAGGAATAGTTAAAAGAGGTGTAATAAGAGTTGTAACACCAGGTACTGTTGTTGAAAGTAATATGTTGGAAGAAAGAAAAAACAATTTTATAATGTCAATATATAAAGCAGGAATATATTTTGGAATAAGTGTATGTGACATATCAACAGGAGAATTTTATTCAGCAGAGATAAAAGATAATCAAAATTTTCCACTATTATTAGATGAAATTGCAAGATATATGCCATCAGAACTTGTAATAAATAATATGATGTCAAATTGTGAAGAAGAAATATCTAAGATAAAAGAAAGATTTGACTCATACATAACAAAATTTGATGATAAATATTTTACTGATGAAATAGATAAAATAAAAAATAGATTTAATATTGTAGATACTAATCAAAATGAATTAGAAAATATTGATGAAAAAAAATTAGTAATTAGCTCAATAAACGCATTAGTAGAATATATTGAACAAACTCAAATGACTACATTAGATCATATTAATAAAATAGTAGTATATAATATTTCAAAATATATGTCACTTGATGTTAATGCTAGAAGAAATTTAGAAATAACAGAAAAAATGAGAGATAAAACAAAAAAAGGAACACTATTATGGGTATTAGATAAAACATCAACATCAATGGGAGGACGAGCATTAAGAAGATGGCTAAATGATCCACTTATAGATACTATAGAAATAAATAAAAGATTAACATCAGTAAAAGAACTAAAAGATGAAATCATCTTAAGAGGAGATATAATAGAAAATCTAAAAAAAGTTTATGATATAGAACGCTTAGCAGGAAAGATGGCTTATGGTAATGCTAATGCAAGAGATATGATAACATTAAAAAATTCTCTTTCTAAATTACCAGAACTAAAAAAAGTTTTATTAAGTACAAAATCAGAAATGCTAAAGGAATTATATGAAAATTTAGATGAATTACAAGATATTCATGCACTAATAGAAAAATCAATAGTAGAAGACCCGCCAATGACAATTAAAGACGGTGGAATTATCAAATTAGGATATGATGAAGAAATAGATAAATTAAAAACAGCAACAACAGAAGGGAAAAATTGGATTATAAAATTAGAAGCAGAAGAAAAAGAAAAAACAGGAATTAAAAATCTAAAAGTTGGATTTAATAAAGTTTTCGGGTACTATATAGAAGTAACAAAGTCAGGATTAGATCAAGTGCCAGAAAGATACATTAGAAAACAGACTTTAACAAATGCAGAAAGATACATAACAGAAGAATTAAAAGATTTAGAAAATCAAATATTAGGGGCAGAAGAGAAAGTAGTAAACTTAGAATATAACGCATTTGTACAAATAAGAGAAGAAATTGCAAGAAATGTAAAAAGACTACAAAAATCAAGTAATGTTGTATCAACACTAGATGTACTAACATCATTTGCAACAGTTGCAGAAGATATGAATTACTGTATGCCACAAGTTGATAGTACAGGAGAAATTGACATAAAAGGAGGAAGACATCCAGTAATAGAAAAAATATTAGGAACAGGAATATTTGTAGAAAATGATACATATTTAGATAAAGAAGAAAATAGATTATCAATAATAACTGGACCAAACATGGCAGGAAAATCAACATATATGAGACAAGTAGCAATAATTACATTAATGGCACAAGTAGGAAGCTTTGTACCTGCAACAGAAGCAAAAATAGGAGTAGTTGACAAAATCTTTACAAGAGTTGGAGCGTCAGATGATCTAAGTATGGGTCAAAGCACATTTATGGTAGAAATGATGGAAGTAGCAACAATACTGAAAGAAGCAACATCAAATAGTCTAGTAATATTAGATGAAATAGGAAGAGGAACATCAACATATGATGGACTATCAATTGCTTGGGCAGTTGCAGAATATATAGCAGATAAAGAAAAATGTGGAGCCAAAACATTATTTGCAACACATTATCATGAACTTACAGAACTGGAAAATAAACTAGAAGGTGTAAAAAATTATAATATAGCAGTTAAAGAAAAAGGTGAAGATATAATCTTTTTAAGAAAAATATTAAGAGGAGGAACAGATGAAAGTTATGGAATTCATGTTGCAAGACTTGCAGGTGTTCCTAAAGCTGTTACTCAAAAGGCTGATGAGATTTTGAGAGGTTTAGAAAGAAAGAATATTTTAAATGGTAAAAAACAAGAAAAAGAAGATAAGAAATTTGTTGAAGGGCAATTTGATATGTTTAATTATAAATTGGCTGAAATAGCTCATGAAGTTGATAAAATTAACCTGAATGAATTAACACCTATTGATGCTTTAAATACTTTGGTAAAAATTAAAGAAAAAATGAAATAAAATATAAATATCAGCATTTTAAAAACTTAAGATTATAGATGGTATAAGAAAAGTATATAATCATTTTAAAACCGAATAATATTAATTTGAAAAAATGAGTTTGACCTGCGTTGTTATTCACTTTAATTCATTATAGTGTGTGAATAAAATATGAATATTCAGTAACTTAAGCGCCTTGGATTCTAGAGTTGTTCGAAACGGCAGTGAGTTACAAATCCAGTATGCGTTAGCTAAACGGAATTTTTGAAAATTTATATTATTCGGTTTATATAAAACACATTACACATTTAAAGTTTTATTATGAGAATATATTACCATACCAGGTTTTGAACTAGAAGGCTTTTTTACAAACTTAACTTCACAATAATCAACAGGAACATTAGAGGAATTTTTTGCTTTACTATGTTTAGCAGCTATTTTAGCAACCTTTATTAAAATCTCATTATTTGGGTAAGGCATATTATTCTCAATTTTTAAAATTGTATGACTACCATGAAAGTCTTTTGTATGAAACCATAAATCATTCTTATTTGCATATTTTAAAGATAAATAATCATTTTCTTTATTATTTCTTCCAACTAAAACAGTATATCCATCAATTGTATATTTTATTGGATTAAATGATACAGTTTTATTTTTAGTAAATTTTGATTTTTTTACTTTAGACTTCTTTGAATTTGAATTAGTAGTTTTTATTGTAGTTTCTTTAAAAATATCATTTTCAGAAATTTCTTCAAAAATTTCTGTTACTTCTTCTAAAGATGTACAACTTTCTAATTCATATACAACACTTTCGATATAATTAAGTTCTTTTAAAGTTTCTTTTTTTTGTTCAGATACTATTTCCAAAGCATTTTTTAATTTTGAATATTTTTTAAAAAATCTTTTTGCATTAATACTTGGGGAGTATTTTTTATCTAGTTTTATTTTGATTTTTTTATTGTTATCATAGTAATTTTCTAATTCAATTTCTTCCATATTTTTATTAGGAATTCTGTATAAATTAGCGGTAATAAGTTCTCCATAAACTTTATATTTGTCCATATCATCACATTCCTGCAACTTTTCGTTTATATTTGAAAGCCTTTTATTATATTTTTTTAATGTATCTAATATTAATTTTAAAAGAGTATTTCTATAATTTTTAAATGTTTCGTTTGTTTCTTTATTAAAATAAAAGTCATCTAAAAAAAAGTTTAATGAAAAAGAAGCATTAGATTGTTTAGGAATTAGAATGTAATCTTTTGCAATTCCTTGTTCGTTTTCTATTTTTTCAAATGATAAATTTTTTGTTCCTATTTTATCTAATATATCTGTTATATAATTAAAAATTAGATTTAGACTATTATCTGATAGTTCTGTGATACAAAATTTGTTTATAATTGCATTTATAAAGTTTTTTGAGATTCCATTAAATGAATTTGAAATACATGTAGATAATTCATCAATTTCTGCTGTATTTATATATTTTTTGAAGTCATGATAATCTTTTAAATCTAAAAAGTTGTTTTTATTTGATGTGGGAAAAGTATATTTTGTATGTGGCAAAATATCTCTGTAGTTTTCATCTTTTTCTTTTATATGCCTTAAACTATCAACTATTATATTTACTTCATCTAATAGGATGATATTGCTATGTTTTCCCATTAATTCTATTACTAATTTTTTTGATATTATGTCATCTAGATCATCAAATCCTTCAAATTCTAATATTATTAATCTTTCTAAATCAAATGTTATTATATTTTTTAGTTTTAAACCTATTAGGTGTTTTCTTAATAACATGCAAAAATTAGGTGCTTCTTGTGGATTTTGTTTTGTTTTAGTTGTTAGATTTATTCTACAATTTTGTGCTTCTATACAGATGTTTAAGGCATAGTTTTTTCCATCTTTATATATTCCTAATATGATTGTATTTTTGTTTGGTTGATATATTTTATCTATTCTAGAGTCTCTTAATTCTGATATCTCTTCTGAGATTGCTTTTGTTACTATTCCATCAAATGCCATTTTCTCATTCCTTTCATGTTCTATAAATATTATATATAATAACATATTTTAAAGAAGTAAGCTATATTATTTTAAAAATTAATTAAACTAAATTAAAGAATTTGTTGAAAATAGAAAATAGTTGTGATATTATATGATAAAATAAATAAATAAAAGGAGAGATTCAAATGATAAATAAGATTAAAGATACAAAAGGTGTAACATTAATAGCATTAGTTATAACAATAATAATACTTTTAATATTAGCAGGTGTTTCAATATTGGCATTTACAGGAGAAAATGGCATATTTAATAGGGCAAAACAAGCAAGGAATAACACAATAGAGGCACAAGAAAAAGAAAATTTAGCATTAGATAGTTATGAAAATAAAATTAATGAAATTTTAGAACACAATCAAGAAAATGATGATGGAAATAATGAAAATAAGGAAAAATTGTATTTATTTAAAAATGGTGACCAATGTACAGATATAACAGGTGGATGGATTAGTTGTGCATATTATAGTTCAGCACCTACTTTATCTATTACAGATAAGTTACTAATCAAATATGAGACTCAAGGTGTTAGAGGAGGAGGAACAGTAACTAAAAACAAAATTGATATATCAAATTTTAACAAAATTTGTTTTAATTCTACTAATGGTTCTGTAGGAACTATAGGAATAACAGATGCTCAGAATACATCAAATTATATAAAAAGTATTCATGTAGGAAATTTTAATGAACTGGAATTTTCAGAAACAAAAGGTAATTACTATATTAAAATTATTATAAATTCTGATCTTGGAGCTTGTTTTTCTGAACTTAGTGAAATTTGGCTAGAAAAATAAATATTAAAAATGTCTAATAAAAAAATAAATATATTTAATTAATTTTTTATAGAATAATGGATTAATTTTTGCAAAAATTATAGAATATGAAATGAAGGAAAAGAAGGTGAAAATATGTCAAAACCAATAGTAGCAATAATTGGAAAGCCTAATGTAGGAAAATCAACATTTTTTAACTACTTAGCAGGAAGTAGAATATCAATAGTACAAGATACACCTGGGGTAACAAGAGATAGAATATATGCAGAAACGAACTGGAGAGGGAGAAAATTTACATTAGTAGATACAGGAGGTATAGAACCTGATTCAGAGGACATAATATTATCACAAATGAGAGAACAAGCAAATTTAGCAATAGGAATGGCAGATGTAATAATATTTTTAACAGACATTAGACAAGGAGTAACAGCAGCAGACAAGGAAATATCAATAATGTTAAAAAAATCAGGAAAGCCAATAGTATTAGTATGTAATAAAGCAGACAATTATGAAAAAGACAAAGAGGATATATACGAATTTTATAATTTAGGAATTGGAGAACCAATGCCAATATCTGCAACAAATGCTTTAGGATTAGGAGATGTATTAGACGCTGTATATGAGCATTTTCCTGAAAAAGAAGAAGCAGAAGATGAAGAAGACATAATTAAAGTAGCAGTAATTGGAAAGCCAAATGTAGGAAAATCATCATTAATAAATAAAATTTTAGGAGAAAATAGAACAATAGTAAGTAATATAGCAGGAACAACTAGAGATGCAATAGATACACCATTTGAAAATGAACATGGAAAATATGTTTTAATAGATACAGCAGGAATAAGAAAAAAAAGTAAAGTAAATGAATCAATTGAGAAATTTAGTGTAATGAGAAGTCTATTAGCAGTAGAAAGAGCAGATGTATGTTTAATGATGATAGATGCAAATGATGGAGTAACAGAACAAGATGCAAAAATTGCAGGAGAAGCCCATGAAGCAGGGAAAGGTATAATAATAGTAGTAAATAAATGGGATGAATATGAAAAAACAACAGGAACATTAGAAAAATATACAAAAGAAGTTTACAGCAAATTATCATATTTAACATATGCGCCAATAATATTTATATCAGCAAAAACAGGGCAAAGAGTTGATAAATTATTTGGCATGATAAATAATGTAGCAAATCAAAATGCAATGAGGGTATCAACATCAGTATTAAATCAAGTAATAAATGAGGCAATAGCGATAACACAACCACCAACAGACAAAGGAAAAAGACTTAAAATATATTATGGAACACAAGCTACAACAAAACCACCAACATTTGTTATTTTCGTTAATAATAAAGAATTATTCCATTTTTCTTATCAAAGATATCTAGTAAATCAGATAAGAAAAGAATTTGGATTAGAAGGAACACCTGTTAGAATTATAGCAAGAGAAAAAATTGAAAAATAAAATGTCCATGTCCAAGAGGGACGTTTCCATAAAGACATTTTTGTCCAAAAAGAAACGTCCCTGATGGGCATGGACAAAGAAAAAATGGAGGAATGTAAAATGGCTACATATATAATAATAGCAATAATAGCCTATTTAATAGGAAGTGTTAATTTTTCAGTAATATTAAGTAAAAAAATGGCAGGATTTGATGTTAGAGAAAAAGGAAGTGGAAATGCTGGAACGACAAATATGTTGCGTTCAGTAGGAAAAAAAGCAGCAATTATTACATTAATATGTGATATTTTAAAAGGAGTAATATCAATAATAATTGCAATAATTGCAGGAAATATAATAAAAAATTTAGACAAAGAATTATTATTGCAAATTGCAGGAATTGCAGTTATAATTGGACATACTTTCCCAATATTTTTTGGATTTAAGGGTGGAAAAGGTGTTGCAACATCATTAGGTGTTCTGCTTATGAGTAACTGGCAAATAGGGCTAATATGTTTAATTTTTGCTTTAGTTTTAATGGCATTAACAAGAATGGTATCATTAGGCTCATGTACAGCTGCGGTACTATTTCCAGTATTAACTTTATTTATTAATGAACATTATACTGTCTTAACAGAAGGAAAGAGTGGAAATGTTTATTTTATATATAGTGTAATATTAGCAATAATTGTGTTATATAATCATAGAAGTAATATAAAAAGAATGTTAGAAGGAAACGAAAATAAAATAAGTTTTAGTAAAAAAAGTTAAGATAACTGTTTAAACGACTGTATACATTAAGAAAGACAACAATTAAAGAAGCGAAGTGCAGAGAATGGAGATGGATAATTGTGAAAAAAATAGCAATAATAGGAAGTGGAAGTTGGGGAGTAGCATTAGCAACATATTTAGCCAATATTGGAAACACAGTAAAAATTTGGTCATTTGCAGAAGAAGAAAGAGATCTAATAAATAATGAAAAAAGATGTAAATTTTTACCTGAAATACAACTACCAAATAATATATACTGTTCAACAAGTTATGAAGAAGTAATAAAAGACACAGATTTTATTTTACATGTAACACCATCAGCATTTACTAGAAATACATTTAAACAATACAAAAAGTATATAGATAATAAACCAATAATAATATGTTCAAAAGGATTTGAAAAAGAAACATTAAAAACCCTTGATGAAGTTATAAAAGAAGAGATTCCTGAGGCAAAAGTAGGTGTTTTATCAGGACCAAGTCATGCTGAAGAAGTATCAAAATTAATACCTACAGCATTAGTTATAGCTTCAGAAGATGAACAAATTTTGCAATTAATTCAAGATACATTTATGTCAGAAAAAATGAGAATTTATAAATCGCATGATGTAAAAGGTGTCGAATTAGGTGGAGCATTAAAAAACATCATAGCATTTTGTGCTGGTTTGGCAACTGAAATAGGACTTGGAGATAATAGTTATGCAGCATTAATTACAAGAGGACTTAAGGAAATTTCTAGATTAGGTGTACGACTGGGTGGAAAATATGATACATTTTATGGCTTGACAGGATTAGGTGATTTAATAGTAACATGTTTAAGTGAACATAGTAGAAATAGGCAAGCAGGGAAATTAATAGGTCAAGGAAAATCTTTGGAAGAGACTAAAAAAGAAGTTGGAATGGTAATTGAAAGTATAGACAATATTGAAGTTGCATATCAACTTTCTAAAATACATAATATAGAAATGCCAATTGTTGAAACTGTTTATAATGTTTTATATGAAAACTTAGAGCCAAAAGAAGCTGTTAGAAATTTAATGACAAGGGATAAAAAAGAGGAATAAATTTGCATAAAAAAGAAATAATAAGTATTACTATCATTTTAAAGAGGGGATGAATTTTTTATGGATTTTTTTGATAAATTAGGACAAAAAGCAAGTGAAGCATATAAAGTAACAGCTGATAAAACAGGAAAATTAGCAAAAGAAGCAAAGCTAAAAATGAAAATGAATGAGTTAAAATCACAAATTAATGATATATATATTGAGATAGGAAAAGAAGTTTATGAGCATCATATTAGAGAAAAAGAATATGATGTAAAAAATGATTTAGAAAAACATTGTATAAAAATAGATGTTATAAGTGATGAAATTGAATCTATGCAAAAAGAATGTTTAGAACTAAAAGATAAAAGGCAATGTAAAAATTGTTATGCCAAAATTGAAATAAATGTTAAGTTTTGTCCAAATTGTGGTGTAAGACAAGATGAAGAAGAACCAGCAAAAGAAGTTGAAGTAGTTCAAAATAAAAATAACGATAATAATAAAGCAGAAGAAAGCGATGAAAATAGTCAAATTAATGAAAATGGTGAAAATAAAAGTTATAATGAAAAAGATCAAAAAACAAATTTAGAGAAAACTGTTGAAGTTGAATCTGATGTTAATTTGAAAGATGATAAAACTGTTGAACATGTTGAAGTCGAAACTGATAATACAGAAATATAAAGTTAATGTTAATGAAAATGCTGATATATAAATATTTAAGTAGTATTGAGTGTAAATGAAGGATATCTGTAAGACTAATTCAAATACAATTAAATATTTATATATCAGCATTTTCATTAAATAATAAAATAAAAAATATTATAATATTTTAAATACCATATATTAATATGGAAATCTTTCATATATATATTTAATTAGATCATCTGCATTTTCTTCTGTAACATGAACATATAACCCTTTATCTAAACAAACCCACATCATAATTTTAAAGTTTTCAAAATTATCAATAAAAGTGCCAATAATATCAGCAATTTCAATTGGATTAGAATAGTCATGCTTCCAACTTAAATGATTTTCAATATTAAAAGATGTATTATAAAATGAATTTAAAAAACTTTCTAATTCTTTAGAATTTTCACTAAATAAATTAACAGAAACCATAAAACCCTCCTCAAGTGATTGATATTACAGTTTAATGGCTTCAAAATTAATATATAAATATTAAAAAACCATTAAGAAAAGTAATAAATTAATAACATCATATATTAATAATAGTATATTTTTTAAATTAAAAATTATACTATTGTATACTTTGAAAAAAACAGTAAATAATACAAAAAGAGCAAATTAACTTACAAAAAATTTTACTAACAAGGAGGATTAGATTGAAAAATTTTAAAAAGATTGCTTATATTGTATTGGTTTTAATTATAATTATATCAATATTTACATTATATAAAGTATATGGAAAAGATCAGAAAAATGGTGATATAAAACAAAAAACTTTAACAGAAGTAAAACAAATAGAAAGTACATTTCTAAGTTTATTTAATGAGTTAAATAATATAAAATTTGAAAATTATACAATAACAACTAAAGAGATAAAAAAAGAAGCATCATCTAAAGAGAATAATCAATCTGGAGGAAGTTCAGGAGGTGGATCAAGCTCATCTTCAGAAAGTTCTGAAGATTCAAGCCAATCTAAAGGAGCAGGTAATACTTCAGAAAAATCAGAAAGTCCTGAAAATGATAAAAGTTCTAAAGATAATAAAGAATATAATTTAAAAGAAACAGGAATATTGACAAAATCGAGTGATATTAATTGGGATTATATAAAAAATGAAACTGAAAAAATGTATACATCATTGTCAAAATTAACACTTGATTTGTATGAAACAAATGTTAATCAACAGGAAATAGTTAATTTTAATAAAGACTATGATAATTTGATAAAATCGGTAAAAGAAGAGAATAAATCAGATACTTTAACAGAACTATCAATTTTATATAATTATTTACCAACATTTATTGAGAATTGTACAGATGATGAAGTAGAAAAGTCAGTAATTAAAACAAAAAATAATGTTTTTAAAGCATATAGTAAATTGGAAAATAAAGATTGGCCAAATATTTCATTTGATATAAATCAAGCTATTCAAGAGTATACTAAAATTGTTACAAGTGTTGATAATTTTGATGAGAGGAATAAATACACCATAAATAAAGCTTATGTTATTATTAATGAGTTGCAAAATGCTATAAATTTAGAAGATGATGATATTTTTTTGATAAAATATAAGAATTTACTAGAAGAATTAAAAAATATATGATATAATTTCAAATAGAGTAAATTAAATAGTCGCTGGTAGATTTCGAAAGAAACTACGAGAGGAAAGTCCGGGCTCCAAAGAGCAATGATGCTAGATAACGTCTAGTGGGGGTGACCCTAAGGAAAGTGCAACAGAAAATAACCGCCTTTTATATAAAGGTAAGGGTGAAAAGGCGAGGTAAGAGCTCACCGCCTTTATGGTGACATAAAGGGCTGTGTAAACCCCATCTGGAGCAACACCTAATAAGAAGATTAAGCCTGCTCGGCGACTTCTAAACTGCGTGGCTTGAGGTATATAGTAATATATATCCTAGATAAATGACTATTTTAAATGACAGAACCCGGCTTATAGATTTACTCTTCTATTTCTGATTTTAAAATAGGAGTTATTATATTAAATACATTGTACACAAATTTGCTAAAGCAAATTTGGCGAGCCAACAAAGATGATGCATGAAAAGTAATTTAAAAGGTCGAAAGATTTAATCATGCCTCTTTTGTTCTATAATAGTTCCTTAAAGTTGAAAGGAATGAAGTTTGTTATGAAAAAGATAGTTGGTTTTCAAAATTAGATTCAATACAGAAAGAAAGTTATTATTAAATCTGAAAATTAAACTTTTTTAAGTCAATAGGCAAATCACCTATAAAATCCATAAAAACATTTTTAACAGGATGTAAAAAGAACAATCTATAACAATGTAAAGCCTGCCTATCTATAAAATTAGAAATAGAACCATATAAAGAATCGCCAACTAAAGGATGACCAATAGCAGACATATGAACTCTAATCTGATGTGTTCTACCAGTCTCCAAAATACATCTAACAACACTATAATTATTTAATTCTTTTATAACTTCATAGTGAGTAATAGATTTTTGACCTTTATCTGAAATACATCTTTCAATAATACTATTTTCCTTTCTAGCAATTGGCAAATTAATAGTATCTGATTTAATATCAAAAAGACCGCTACAAATAGCAATATATTCTTTTTTAAAAGTATTGTTTTTCATTTGAGAAATTAAGCATTCTTGTATATATTCACATTTTGCAAAAATAACTAACCCAGAAGTATTTAAATCTAATCTATTTACAGGTCGTATTTTTTTCTTTAAACCCATAGAGTCAAAATGAAATTTAATTCCATTGCAAAGAGAATCTGTATAATGTAATATAGATGGATGAATTGCTATTCCAGCAGGTTTATTAACTATTAATATCCAATCATCTTCATAAATAATATTTAAATTCATTTTTGTAGGTAATATATTTGAATTATCTTCTTCATAATCAAAAGAAACTGTTAAGATATCTCCTATATTTGCTGTATTTTTAGTATTACATGATAATCCATTTAATAAAATCTTATTATTTTTTATTAATTTAAAAAGTAATCTTGATGATGTATTTAGTTCATTTGTTAATATCTGATTTATTGTTAATTTATTGCTTTTTATTATATATTCTAGTTTCATAATTTCCCCTTTTTGTCTATTACTTAATTTAAGTTTCTGTTTTTTGTAAAAATATAATATTTAGAAAAATGCAAATCACTGTTAAACTCACTTTGAAATATTTATCTTTAATGTTTACTTTGATTTATAATATACTATATATAATTTTTTTATGTAGATGTCAAGAAAAAACATATATTATAAGATATTTTTTGCAAAATGCCGAAGTTAAAAATAATTTATCTTTACTTTTTTAAAAAAATTATATATAATTTTATAAATTGAATAAATGAAGGGAAAGAAAAATGAGAATAAGATACAAAAAATGGGCAAGACCAGAATTAGAAGCAAGCAAATTTTATATAAATAATCCTGAAGAATACAAAGGAAAATGGAAAGAACAATTTGAAAAAAAAGAAAATCCAATACACTTAGAATTAGGTTGTGGAAAAGGACAATTCATATCCAAAAAAGCATCAAATAACTTAAACATAAACTATATAGCAATAGATTTAGTTGATGCAATGTTAGGATTAGCAAAAAGAAATGTAGAACAAGAATATAAAGAAAAAAAACTAGAACCAAAAAATATATTATTAACAAGATTTGACATTGAAAGAATAAATTTGATATTAGATGAAAAAGATAAAGTAGAAAGAATATATATTAACTTTTGTAACCCATGGCCAAAAGGAAAACATAGAAAAAAAAGATTAACACATACAAAACAATTAGAAAAATATAAACAATTTTTAGTTCAAAATGCAGAAATATACTTTAAGACTGATGATGAAGATTTATTTAATTCAAGCTTAATTTATTTAAAAGAAAGTGGATTTAAAATAATAACCAAAACATATGATTTACATAATGAACCAATATTTGATAATAATATTCAAACAGAACATGAAAAAATGTTTTCAGAACAAGGAATAAAAATAAAAGCATTAATTGCAAGATATTTTTAGAGAAGGAGCTAAAATGAGATTTGGATTATCAGATGAAATATTTGAAAATATAATGAAAAGATTTGAAGTGCGAAGATTTATATGATGAAGAAACATCCAAAGAAATATATCAAGAAATAAAAGAAAATTATATATATGAAATAGATAAATTAGTAAATAAATTGCAAAAAATATAAAAGGAAAGAAGATGTAATGGAAGATCTAGAAATTACAAAAATGAAAGAAAATAAAGATAATAAGGAATATGTTATAGAAGCTGTACGAAAACAAGGAAAACTATTAGAATTTGCATCAGAAAAATTTAAAATAGATAAGGAAATTGTAAAAATTGCATTAGAACAAGATGGAGAAGCTATGGAATTTGTCTCTTCAGAATTAAAAGATGATAAAGAAATTGTTTTATTAGCTATAAAAGGTGCACCATGGACAGCTTGCTATGCTTCAGATAGATTAAAAGCTGACAAAGAGGTTATAATGACAAGTGTTAAAGATTATGGGCAAACATTATATTATGCAAGTGAGAAGTTAAGAGATGATAAAGATATTGTAAAATTAGCTGTTGAGAATAAAGGATTAATTGTTAAGTATGCAAGTTATAGATTAAGAAATGATAAAGAAATTGCAGAAATTGCTGTAAAAAATGATAAAAGGGCATTTCAATTTTTAAGTAAAGAATTAAAAGATAATGAAGAAATAAAGAAATTAATAGAATAAATAACTTTATAAGTCTAGAGCTATTATTTAAATTTCGGTTTTCAGAAATATATTTCTTTTTTCTATAATAAAATTAGTATCAATAAAAAACAAAACTTAAAAAATATATAATTGACATATTTATTATAAAAAGATAAAATGGGAATAATTAAAATAGAAAATAACATAAAAAATAAAAGGAGGAAAATAAAATGTTAAAAAAAGTTGCAATTTTAGCAAATGGAGGAGATGTGGCAGGATTCAATGCAGTTATTAGAGGAATTGTAAAAACTGCTGAAAATAGTGGAGTAGAATGTTATGGATTTATAGATGGATATAATGGATTATTAAAAAATGAATTTATACAATTAAGTACAGCACAAAATGGAAATGCACAAGGAATATTACCAAAAGGAGGCTCAATAATTGGTTCATCTACAAATGCAAATGTATTTAACTATAAAGTGAAAAATGAAGATGGAAGTGTTGAATATAAAGATTTATCTGATGTATGTGTAGAAAATATAAAAAAGAATGAATTTGATTGTATATTTACATTAGGAGGAGATGGAACACAAAAATCTGCAAGAGATTTTGCTATAAAAGGAGTAAATGTAATAGGGGTGCCAAAAACAATTGATAATGATGTTGCATGTACAGAAATTACATTTGGATATAATACAGCTGTATCTGTTGCAATGGAAGCATTAGATAGACTTCATACAACAGGAGAAACACATAACAGAATAATGGTATTAGAAGTAATGGGAAGATATGCTGGATGGATTGCACTTGAATCTGCAATAGCAGGAGGAGCAGATGTTGCACTAATACCTGAAATACCATATGATATAAATAAAGTTGCTGAAAAAATAAAAAATAGACAAAAAAGAGGAAAAAATTTTAGTATAGTAGTTGTAGCAGAAGGAGCTAAAGCAAAAGATGGTGATATTATAGTAGAAAATGTAAGAGAAAATGGTAAAGGTGTAGATAATACAAAATTAGGAGGAATAGGACCAGTTGTAGCAAAACAGCTTGAACAATTGACAGGACTAGAAGCAAGAAATACAACATTAGGATATATGCAAAGAGGAGGAACACCAACAGCATTTGATAGAGTTTTGTCAACAAAATATGGTTCATATGCTATGACATTAGCTAAGGAAGGAAAGTTTGGAAACCTTGTTGTAATAAAAAATGGAAAAGTTGATAGTGCATCTTTAGAAGATGTTGTAGGCCAAAATAAAGAAATTGGAGCAGTTTCAGGAAATAATCAAGAGAGTAACCAAAGAAAAGTTACTATGGATGATGATCTAGTAAAAACAGCAAGAAGTGTAGGTATTAATTTAGGAGATTAATACCTCCTTTTTTATTACAATTCACAGCTAATACTAACATTAATATAAAAGGGTTATAAATATAATATTTAATATTGAGTTCGACAGTGATTAGTTATTCACTTTAAGCCGTTATAGTGTGTATTTATATTTTAAATTATCAGTATCTTAAACGCCTTGGAGAACGGAAATCTTAAATATTATATTTATAACCATTTACACTATTACTTTTATAATCCTGTGAATTGTAACTTTTTTTACATTTATATTACATTTTGTAAATTTTAAGTTTCGGCATTTTGCAAAAAATATATTATATAGAAAAAAGATATATATTATTCAGCTCTGTTTTCCAAGGCGTTTAAGATACTGAACAATCAAACCTTAGAGACACACTATAATGACATAAAGAGAATAACGACTCACTGTCAAACTCGTTTTATAATATATATCTTTTTTCTATAATAAAGTTTGAAAAATAAAAAACCGAAACTTAAATTTTGTAAATAGATTGACTAAAAAAAATGCTAATGATATAATAAAGTCGAAAAATAGAAAAAAGTGAAAGAACATATTAGACAAATAATATTTATTTTCAAAAGAAAAGGATGTGAAAGCAGTGAAGTTCAAAAGAAAAATAATAACATTAGCATTAATAACTATAATAATATTTAATATAACAATAATATTTAATAAGAATAAAATTTTAGCAGTAAATCAAACAATAAGTGAAGATATAAATGGAATAAATGAAGCCAAATATCCTAAAATTAAAGAAAAAATACAAGCGCTAAAAAATAAATATCCCAATTGGAAATTTAAAATACTATATACTGGCTTAGACTGGAATACAGTTATAGCAAATGAATATACAGGACATGGAACATCACCAAAAAACTTAGTATATAAAACATCGAATTATCAAGGGGAATGGATATGTCCAATTTGTGGAGATAAGCCATATGACAATGGAAGTTGGAGATGTGCATCTGAACAAGCAATTAGATATATGATGGATCCACGAAATTCAATAAATGAATCAGACATTTTTCAATTTGAACAATTAACAAATAGTGGAACAGACCTAAATATATTAAAATCAATGACAAAAGGAACCTTTTTAGAAGGACATGAACAAGGAATATTAGATGCCTCAAATAATAATAATGTAAATAGTTACTATATTGTTGCAAGACTAATACAAGAACAAGGAAGAACAGGAACAGTTTTAACAAGTGGAGCAGGATATAATGGACAATATGCAGGATACTATAATGCTTTTAATATAGCAGCATCAGGAAACTCTACAGCAACAATATTAACAAATGCGTTAGCATATGCACAAAAAAAAGGATGGAATACATTAGAAAAATCAATAAATGGAGGAATAAGCTTTTTATCAGCTCAATACATAAAAAAAGGTCAAGATACATTATACTTACAAAAATTTGATGTTGAAGCGACAAATGGACTATATTCAAATCAATATATGCAAAATATATTAGCATCACAAAATGAAGGAGCAACACTAAGAAATACATACATAGGAATGAATGCAATGTCATCATCACATACATTTATAATACCTGTTTATGAAAATATGCCAAATGATAATTGCAGTAGACCAAATTCAAGTGGGACAAGTTCAATACAAACAGATTTAGTAAAAGTTAATGTAGACAATACATTAAGGATAAGAAACAACCCAAATGGTGATACAACAGTTGGCTGGTTATATAAAGATGAGATAGTAACTAGACTAGAAAAAGCTAACTCAAAAGTAGCAGGAACATATTGGGATAAAATTCAAAAATCAAATGGTACTATAGGATATGTTGCAAGAGAAACTTATGAAAATGAAGCAAAATATAAATTGTATTTAGTTCCAGTAAATCAAAATGATAATCAAGGTGATTCAAATAGTAATAACAACAATAACAATGGTAACAATAACAATGATAATAATACTGGAGTAAATACAGACAAAGTACAAATTAACAAAGAAAGTAAATTGATAATAGTTACTCCTGAAACAATTGCTGCAGACATATTAGAAGCATTTGGAGGACCAACAAAAATAACAAAAGCAAATGGAAGCTATCTTAATAGTGAGAATGATTTGATTGCAACAGGTTTTATAGTTGAAGATACATATACAGTAGTAAAAAAAGGTGATTGTAATGGTGATGGAAAAGTAACAGCAAGTGACTATGTTTTAACAAAAAATCATATCATGGAGGTATCAACCTTAGTAGATGCGTATAAAGAAGCTTCTGATTATAATGGAGATAAGAATATAACAGCAAGTGATTATGTTTTAATAAAAAATTATATAATGAATAATTAATATTATTTAACTTAATCAGTAATTAAAAAAATTAAAGGAGAATAAAAATGAATAGTCAAAAAATTAAAAAACTTTTTATAATATTAATATTTGGATTTGCTATGTGGCTTTTTTCAAATTCTTCACAAGCAGCATACATTTCAGTAACTCCAAGTTCTACAAAAGCTACTCCAGGACAAACAATAACATTAACAATCTCATCTGATTGTATAGGAAAAGTAAATTTAGCAGTAGCAAATGGGAGTCTTTCAGCAAATTCTGTTTTTATAGATGGATCACAAACAGTTAATTTAGTAGTTGGAAATTCTGGTATATCTATAGTTACAGCTACGCCAATAGACATGTCAGATTTAAATGGTACAACAGTATTTATTCCATCAAAAACCACATCGATAACTGTAGAAGCACCAGTAAAAGACCCAATACCAGGTGGAAATGAGAATACTAACCCACCAAATAGTAGTAATTCAGGAAATAATAATAACAATAATAATAAGCCAAGTACATCAACAGAAAAATCTTCTGTAGCAACACTTTCGAATCTTGGAATAAAACCAAATGATTTTTCAGGATTTAAATCAAATACATTTACATATAATACAGAAGTCCCAAATAATGTTGAAACAATAGAGATATATGCTGTAGAAGCTAAAGGACAAGAGGGAAAACAACAAATATCTGGAACTGGAACAAAAAAATTAAAAGAAGGAACAAATACATTTGAAATAATAGTTACAGCAGAAGATGGTAAAACACAAAAAACATACACTTTAAATATAGATAGAAAAATAGAAGATAAAACGGAAGAAGAACAGCCTGAAGAACCAAAACAAGAAGAGCCAAAAGATGAACCTGTAGAAGAACCAAAGGAAACAGTATTTGGTTTATCTGAATTAAATATTAAAGAATTAGAAATAGAACCAAAATTTCAAACAGATATATATGAATATAAAGTTGAATTAAAAGAAGATATTGAAAAACTTGATATATCAACATTAGCTACAGATAAAAATAGTAGTATTGAAATTACAGGAAATGAAAGTCTACAAGAAGGGGAAAACATTATTACAATTATTGTAAAAGGTGAAAAAGATGATAAAATAGCTACTTATCAAATAATTGTAAATAAAATTTTAGATAAAAAAGATGGTGAAGTCACTCAAGAACAAAAAAATAAGGAGAATATGATAGAAAATATTATTATGTATTCATTGGGAGCCGCAATTGTAGTAGTGATTATAGCTATTATAATTTTAAGAATAAGAAAAAATAAAAAAGTAAATAGTGAATTTGTTCAATATGGTGGTTTATATGATTATGAAAAAGATAAGTTAGGTGTTGATAATAATTCTGATAACAAGAAAAATAATGATGTTGAGCCTATTGAAGAAAAGTCTGATAAGAAAAAGAATAAAGGTAAAAGATTTAAATAATTCTTAATATTTAATAGTTAATATATAGATCTTATATATTAACTATTTTTCAGTTTTTTTCTATAATCAAATTTATAGATAGAATAATCGAAATTTAAATAATATATGGTTACAGTTCACTAATGAAAAAATATTATAAAAGAGTGAAATATCATATTTAAAATTTCCGTTCTCTAAGTCGTTTTGGATACTGAAAATTCAAAATATAGAGACATACTATAACTGATTAAAGTGAAAAACGACTCATAGTCGAACTCAATATTAAATATGATATTTCAATCTTTTTTTAATTAGTATATATATAGTAGTGAACTGTAACAATATATTAGCAATTTCATTGAATATGAAAGAAAAAACATTAACAAACAAAAAAATGTTTGACATCTTTTTGTTTGTATGATATTATATATAAAACAAATTAAGAAATGGAGTGGTATAAATGCCAAGAAAAAGATCTGAATTAAATGGAAGAGAAAAATCAATATTAAGATATATTGAAAAACAAATAATGTCAGCAGGTTATCCACCTTCTGTAAGAGAGATTGGAAAAGCAGTAGGATTAAGCTCAACAGCAACAGTACATGGATATTTAGCAAGACTAGAAGACAAAGGATACATAAAGAAACAAGATAAAAAAGGACGAACATTACGTTTATTAAAAGGAACAGATGGAGTAGAAAAAAAGACATCAACAAAAGACTTTTATACACAAAAAGAATTAGTAGATGTTCCAATAGTAGGAAAAATAACAGCAGGAATGCCAATATTAGCAGTAGAAAATGTAACAGATACATTCCCAATACCAATAGATTTTGTAGGAAATTCAGACTGCTTTATGCTTACTGTTAGAGGAGAAAGCATGATTGAGGCAGGAATATTAGATGGTGATTACATATTAGTAAGAAAACAAAATGATGCAACTAATGGAGAAATAGTTGTTGCATTAATAGAAGATGAAGCTACAGTAAAAACATTCTATAAAGAAAAAGATCATATTAGATTACAACCTGAAAATAGCACAATGGATCCAATAATAGTTCCAAACTGTGAAATTTTAGGTAAAGTATGTGGTGTATTTAGAAAAATGTAGGAATAAAAGAGCATAATAAAATATTTTAACCTTTATATAATATAAAGTAAGGAGTTAATAATGATAAAAAGAGTTATATTTGATATTGATAATACATTAATCCCATGGAAAGAAGAATATAATGAAGAAATAAAGGAAGTACTAAAAGAGTTAAATATACAATATACAATAGAAGAATATAATAAAATTATTGAGGCATTTAATAAATATGAAGATGAATATTATGTTTTTGATGAAAGTTTAATGTTAGAATATATAAATAAATATACAAATAATGAATACCCCCAAATTTTTCTAACTAACATTTTTAAAAGATGGGAAAATTGTCTAACAAGTAAGATGGATCCAAAATTAATTGAAACACTAGAATATTTAAAATCCAAATATGAATTAGCTATTTTAACAGATTGGTTTGCACAACAACAAAAACAAAGATTACAAAATGCAGGTATTTTAAAATATTTTGAAACTGTATATTCAGCAGAAAAGGCAAAAAGAAAACCTTTTAAAGAAGCATTTATGCAGGCAATAGGAATAAATAAACCTCAAGAATGTGTGATGATTGGTGATAGTTTGGAAAGAGATATACAAGGAGCTTTAAATGCAGGTCTTAATGCAATATGGTTTAATCCTAATATTCAAGATACTCAAAGTAACGAATATTTAATAATTACTCAATTAGATGAATTGAAAGAGATTTTATAATATTGATAACATGAAAATTATTTTAAATATCTTATGTAAAACTGTTGAAATATTTAATAATAGATGCTATAATATTAATACATGAATTATAAAACTGGAGGACATAAAAATGAAAAATTGTGCAAATAGTTACAGAACATTAATGGAACATGAGGAATATCGGATGTTGATTTCTTTTTTGCGAGAAGCAATAGAGGATTATTTAGAAATTCCTCCATCAAAGAGAAGCTCTAGGGATAAAAAATTGTATGATTATTCAAGAGCTTTACTAAAAATGGCAACGAAAAGAAAGAAATCTTTCGAAATCATCGATAAGATGGCAAAACTGCAATAACTCTAGTTAAAAGCCTCAGATTTTATTCTGAGGCTTTTTGTTTATATTATAGGAAACACTATGAAACTTTTTAGATACTGAGGCACAAATTGAAAATAGAAAAGCCATAATAAAGTGAATAATGACTCAGGTCGAACTCAATATTAAATATTATATTTATAACACTTTTTATATTAATGTTAATATTAGCTGTAAATAGTATTATATATAAATAAAAAATTCACAAATATACAGTTGACAAAGTATAATAAAATATTATAAACTATAATTTACACTAATAAAGAGAAAAGGAGTTACAAGAAATGTTAAAAGTATTAAAAAACCTAAAAGAATCCACAATATCAGTAATAATAATAGTAATGTTACTAATACTACAAGCAACATGTGATTTAACACTACCAGACTACACATCAAAAATAATAAATGTAGGAATACAAAATGGAGGAATAGAAGAAGTAGCACTAGAAGTAATAAGAAAAGAAACAATAGATAAAATATTACTATTAACTGAACAAGAAGAAGAAATAAAAAACGCATATGAAGAAATAACAAAGGAAGAAGTAGGAGAAAAGCAGTATGAGAAAATACAAAAGCAATATCCTGTTATAGAAAAAGAAACATTATACAAAATAAAAAAATTAACTAGAGAAGAAAAAGAAAAGATAAACAACATTATGGCAAGACCATTAATGATAATTAGTAATTTAGAAAATGAAGAAAAGGCAATACAAATAAAAAATCAAATAATAGCAGAAATGCCAACAGAAATTCAAGAACAACAGAGAAATGCTATAGAAAATATGGAGCTAATAGATATTTTTAAGCAAATGCCAAAAGAAAAATTAAAAACAATGTTATCAAAGATAAATGAGCAATTAGATAATATGGAAGAAAGCATAATAGAACAAGCAGCAATACAACAAGTAAAACAAGAATACAAAAATATGGGAGTAAATACAGATAATTTACAAAATACATATATAATAATATCAGGATTAAAGATGCTTGGAATATCACTAATTATAATGGTATCTGCAATTTCAGTTATGTTATTATCAGCTAGAGTAGGAGCAAGACTTGCAAGAACATTAAGAGAGAAAGTTTTTAAAAAGGTATTAAGTTTTTCAAATAAAGAATTTACTGAATATAGTACAGCATCATTAATAACACGTTCAACAAATGATATTCAACAAATACAAAATTTAATTGGAATGTTATTTAGAGTTGTTGTATATGCACCAATAATTGGTGTTGGAGGATTTTTAAGAGTTTTAAGACAAAGTGATAATTCAATGGCGTGGATTATAGGTGTTGCAATTTTAGCAATATTATTTGTAATAGGAACATTATTTATAATAGCAATGCCAAAATTTAAAATCTTACAAAAATTAATAGATAAAGTAAACCTAGTTGCTAGAGAAATATTAACAGGATTACCAGTAATAAGAGCATTTAATACAGAGAAAAAAGAAGAAAAAAGATTTGATGTTGCTAATACTAATTTAACAAAAACAGATTTATTTGTAACTAGAGCAATGAGCTTTATGATGCCAGCATTAATGTTAATAATGAACTGTATATCTTTATTAATAGTATGGGTTGGAGCACATGGAGTTGATAGTGGTACAATGCAAGTTGGAAATATGATGGCATTTATACAATATACAATGCAAATTGTAATGAGCTTTTTAATGATTTCAATGATGTCAATAATATTACCACGTGCATCAGTATCAGCAAATCGTATTAATGAAGTAATAGATACAGAAGAATTCATAAAAGAAAATAAAGAACCAAAACAATTAAATCAAAATAAAAAAGGTTTAATAGAGTTCAAAAATGTAGGTTTTAAATATCCAGACAGTGATGAAGAAGTTTTAAGTGACATTACATTTACAGCAAAACCAGGCGAAACAACAGCAATTATAGGAAGTACAGGAAGTGGAAAATCCACAATTGTAAATTTAATACCAAGATTTTATGATATCACATCAGGTAATTTATTAATAGATGGTGTTGATATAAAAGATATATCAAATAAAGATTTAAGAAAAATAATAGGATTTGTACCACAAAAAGGAGTATTATTTTCAGGGACAATAGAATCAAACATAAAATATGGAAATCCTGAGATGTCAGATGAGCAAATGATTGAAGCTGCACAAATTGCACAAGCAGAAGAATTTATTGAAGCAAAACCATTAAAATATCAAGAACCAATAGCACAAGGCGGAAGTAATGTATCTGGAGGGCAAAAACAAAGATTATCAATTGCAAGAGCAATAGCAATTGACCCTGAAATAATTGTATTTGATGACAGTTTTTCAGCATTAGATTTTAAAACAGATAGTATTTTAAGAGCAGAACTTAGTAAAAAAACAAAAGATAAAACAGTAATAATAGTTGCACAAAGAATAAATACAATAATAAATGCAGATCAAATTATAGTATTAGAAGATGGAAAAGTTGTGGGAAAAGGAACACACCAAGAATTAATTAAAAATAATGAAACATATAAGCAAATAGCATTATCACAATTGTCAGAAGAAGAATTAAATATAGAAAAAACAGAAAATAAAAAAAGCAAAGAAGATATAAAAGATATAAGAAATGTAGAAAATGAAAATAGAGAAAAGGAGGAAAATTTAAAAAATGAGTAATAAAACAGAAAAAATGCAAAAACCTCCTGAAATGAAACAAAAAGGACCAATGGGTGGAGGAGCAAAAGGAATTGCACCAGTAGAAAAAGCAAAAGATATAAAAGGAACAACGAAAAAATTAGCAAAAATGCTTTCAAAATATAAAATATTAGTCAGTATAGTTCTAATTTTTGCAGTTGGAAGCACAATATTTAGTATAGTAGGACCTAAAATATTAGGAAATGCGACAACAGAGATATATACAGGATTAATGAACAAAATAAATGGAACAGGTGGAATTGATTTTACAAAAATTGGACAAATAATTTTATGGGTTGTTGGGTTATATGTAGCAAGTGCTTTATTTAACTTAATACAAGGTTATATAATGTCAGGTGTTGCATTAAAAGTAACATATAATATAAGAAAAGATTTAATAAATAAAATAAACAAATTACCAATGAAATATTTTGACAAGAAAACAAATGGTGAAGTTTTATCAATACTAACAAATGATGTTGATACATTAAGTGCAGGATTAAATCAAAGTATTACACAAATAATAACTTCAGTATGTACAATAATAGGAATATTAATAATGATGTTTTCAATTAGTTGGGAAATGACAATAGCAAGTTTATTAATATTGCCAATTTCAGCAATAATACTAAAAATAGTTATTGGAAAATCACAAAAATACTTTGTAGAGCAACAAGAATATTTAGGTCATGTAAATGGGCAAGTAGAAGAAGTTTATGGGGGACACAACATAGTAAAAGTATTTGGAAGAGAAAAAGAAGTAATAAAAGAATTTGAAAAAGAAAACAAAAGATTATATAAGGCAGGATGGCGTTCTCAATTCTTATCAGGATTAATGTATCCATTAATGAACTTTATAGGGAATGTTGGATATGTTTTAGTTGCAATACTTGGAGGATATTTCGCAGTAAAAGGAAGAATTACAGTAGGAAATATACAAAGTTTTATACAATATAATAAACAATTTACACAGCCAATAGGTCAAGTTGCACAAATATCAAGTACGATACAAGCAATGATTGCAGCAGCAGAGAGAATATTTGAATTTTTAGAAGAAAAACAAGAAGTAGAAGACATTGAAAATCCTGTTTCAATAGAAGGAATAAAAGGAAATGTAAAATTTGAACATGTACATTTTGGATATGACCCAGAAAAAACAATAATAAATGATTTTAACAGTAATATAAAAGATGGACAAAAAATCGCAATTGTTGGACCAACAGGTGCAGGAAAAACAACAATTGTAAAATTATTAATGAGATTTTATGATGTAAATGATGGAGCAATTTTAATTAATGGACATAATATTAAAGAATTTAAACGTGGGGAACTTAGAAAATTATTTGGAATGGTACTTCAAGATACGTGGCTTTTTGGAGGAACTATAAGAGATAATATAAAATATAGTAAACCTGATGCAACAGATTCAGAAGTAATAGAAGCAGCAAAAGCTGCACATGTACATCATTATATAAAAACATTATCTAAAGGCTATGATGCTGTAATAAATGAAGAATCAAATAATATATCAGCAGGTCAAAAACAGTTACTTACAATAGCAAGAGTTATTTTAGCAGATCCTAAAATTTTAATTTTAGATGAAGCTACAAGTTCAATTGATACTAGAACTGAACAACAAATTCAATCTGCAATGGACAACTTAATGAAAGGTAGAACCAGTTTTATTATTGCTCATAGATTATCAACTATAAAAAATGCTGATTTGATTTTAGTTATGGATAAAGGAGATATAGTTGAACAGGGAACTCATGAAGAATTATTGAAAAAAGATGGTTTTTATGCTAATTTGTATAATTCACAATTTGAAGATTGTAATGATGAAATAGGATAGGAAAATTAAATTTTCCTATTCTTCGCATTTATAGCTTGAACATTTTGATTCACTAGGTTTTTTTGTTTTACAGTTAGATTTTGGTGTAACAGTTATCTCATTTAAAGTACATAATCCTTCTCTAGTGTTATTATATTTACAACTTTCTACTGTACAACAGATTTTCTGATTTCCATTCATTTAAAGAACCTCCAATTTTAAATATATATTTTTTTATTATTTAAGTTTTAGTTTTTTTATTATATATCTTTTTTCTAAATGATATAGTATTTCAAAAAACTGAACTTTAATATTATTATGCTCGTTTTTAAAAATTTTATTTTACAAAGAATTTTAAATATGATAAAATATTATAAAAATATAAAAGATGACACAATGATTATAAATTTTTAATAATATTAATTTTAATAAGAAAAGATAGGAGAACAATGAAAAAGGGAAAAAGAATAAAAGATAGTAAGCAACAAATATTAGTAAAAAAATCATTAATAATCATATTTTTAATTTTATTAATAATTAATATGATTTTGCTTATATTAAGAGGTATAAAATTTATAAAAAATAAAATAAATGATGAAACAGTAGAAACATTTTCTAGTTTGGAGAAAAATGAAAATATTAGAAAAATTGATGAAGTAAATGAAAAAGACAAAAACAATGGGAAAGATACAGAAATTAATAATATTATAACAGATTGGAAATTAATATTAATTAATAAAGATAATATAATTCCAAATGATTATCAACTTGAAGTTCAAGAGATTGAAGGAATTCATAAAGCAGATTATAGAATTGTAGAACAGATAAAAAAAATGTTAAATGATGCTAGAAAGCAAGGTTTAGATCCAATAATATGTTCAAGTTATAGGACAAAAGAATTTCAAGAAAACCTTTTTTATAATAAAGTTAAGTATTATTTAAAATTAGGATATACACAACAGAAAGCAGAAGAGGAAGCATCATATTGGGTTACAATACCAAGGACAAGTGAACATGAAGTAGGACTAGCTATTGATATTGTAAGCAAAAAATATCAGATTTTAGATAAAAAACAAGAGGAGACAAAAGTTCAAAAATGGCTTATTGAACATTGCACTGATTATGGATTTGTTTTAAGATATCCTACAGAGAAAAAAGATATTACAAAAATTAATTATGAGCCTTGGCATTATAGATATGTGGGATTAGAGCATGCCAAGATTATGAAAGAAAAAAATTTTTGTTTAGAAGAATATATTGAGTATTTAAAAGAAAATAAAAATTAAATACAAGACATTTTATTAGTTACAGATTAATGTTTTTTCTAAATAATATACTTTTGCAAAAAAACAAAACTTAAAAAATATTAACCTGTAACTTTATTATTAACAATTTTTCTAAAGAAATTTTAGTTAAATTTATAATTAATCACAATTATCATTAGAATTGTCAGAATTATTCTTTTCACATATTTCAGGTGGTTCTTTAAAGCTTAAATACCAACTAATGCCATTTTGATTTTCATTTATAGAATTTTGTCTTTCCTCTAATTCACAAAATGTTTTAGGTGGTGGTACAATTACAGGTTGACCTGGCATCCAATTTGCTGCTGTAGATCCATTACTACAATCAGCCATTTGTAAAGCTTGAACTGTTCTAATTATTTCAGGTATAAATCTTCCGACATTTAGTGGGTAAATCATAATTGTTCTTATTATTTGTTTATCATCAATTATAAAAACATTTCTAACTGTTTCTGTTGTACTAACATCATTAGATATCATTCCATATTTTCTTGCTATTTGACCGCTTCTGTCTGCTACAAGAGGAAATGGAAGTTTTATCCCTGTCTTACAATAAATGTCGTATATCCATGCTAAATGTGATGGATTACTATCAATACTTAATCCTAAAAGTTCTGTATTCATTTGCTGAAAATATGTATAAGCTCTTGAAAAAGCAATCATTTCTGTAGTACATACTGGGGTAAAGTCTTAATCTTTGGGTGCATTTTTTATACTATATTTTATTTTTAAAAATCTTCATTCATTAAAAAATCAAATATATTAACATGTTTTATTCCATTTTGGGAATAGTTTTCTTCATCAAGCGAAATTACATATTTTGAATATGCATCATTAATTCCATCATATGCTCCAAATTCTCTTTTTGCTGTTTCTTCTGAAGACAAAGTATAACAAACTTGTATATATTTTAAATCGTTATTTTTAGTTGCAACAAAATCTACTTCACCTTTTTTGGTTTTACCAATATATACTTCATAACCTTTGACAAGTAAATCGTTATATACTATATTTTCTAAAGCATTTGAATAGTTTAGTTCTTTACTATTTGTCTTTATTTTTTTAACTCCTAAATCAGAAGCATAATATTTATTTAGTGTTTTTAAAACACTCTTTCCTTGAATATCATATCTATAAACTTTATTCATTATAAAAGTTGAACAAAGTGCTTCTAAGTAATTATATAATGTATCTGTTGATATTTCATGATGTTCAGTTTTTAAATATTTTAAAATATTATTAGCTGAAAATTCTTTTCCTTCTGTTTCTAAAACATATTGTAGTATTTTATTAAAAGAAGTAATATCTTTTACATTTAATCTTTCAACTACATCCTTTAGAAGTATTGAATCATAAACGTCTGAAATGTAATTAAGCTTTGCTCTTTCATTTTCAAAAGAAAATCTTTGTGGGAGAGTGCCCCATTCAAATATATCAAGTAATAAATTTTTATAGTTTTCCTTTGGTGTATTTGTAAGTTCTACTATTTCTTTAAAAGATAAAGGTAAGACTCTAAAGCTAACATATCTGCCTGACAAGTCTGTAGACAATTCTAAAAAAGTCATCTTACTGTTTGAACCTGTTATAAATATACTAAACTGGTTTGTAATTCTTAAAGAATTGATTCCTTTTTCAAATTCTTCAACTTTTTGAATCTCATCTAAAAATACATAATATTTATTTTTGTTTTTAGCAAGACTTTTTATATAATCGTTTAAATCTTTTGCAGTTTTTATAAAACTATAATCTAAAGATTCAAAATTTATATAAATTATTTGTTCATCTGTTATTCCTTTTTCTTTCAATTCATCTATTATTTGAGTTAAAATAACAGATTTTCCACTTCTTCTTAATCCATATATTATTTTTATTAATGATGTTTCTTCATAAAAGTCTCTTATTGGAGTTAAATATTTTTCTCTAATTAACATATTTTTCACCTCAAAAATATTTTAACATATAATTTTATGCTTGTAAAGTTATTCCGATATACTGAAATAACTTTTGGTTTTGCAAAGTTATTTTGATGAACTGGAATAACTTTATAAAAACATAAGCTAGTAGTTTCAAGACTTTTCACATTTTCCTAACGACTTTTTGAATTAATGTTACACTTTTACAAAGGAGTTTTTTAAAATCATCACATTTTTTTGACCATAAATTGTTATTTTAACCACATTTTCTTGACTAATGTTCTAAATTCTAGATTTTATATAATTTTTCAATATCAGTTTTTAACTCGAATCTAATTGTCTTATCTTTATCTATATAAATTTTATTAATAATCATTTGCAACATCATTCTATTAGGTTTTTGAGTTTCTATAATTTCATCAAAATATTCTATTGAAGTTTTTAATTTTTGTACTTTTTCTTCTGAATTTTTCTTTTCATCACTTTCAATTAAAGAACTTAAATAAGATATACTATTCATTTTTTCTTTTTCCAATTCTTTATATGTATTTTCTATAATTTCTTTTTGAAATTCATTGTTTGCAGAAGATAGTTCTTTTATTTTTTGGCTGACTAACATTTTATATTCTTCATTTAGAATATTTAGTTTATTTTGTAGCTTATGTTTATTATCTTCTTTTTTATCCTGTTTTATTTCAATTTTAATATTTTTAATTTCATCTAAATATTGATTTTTAGTAAATTTCAAAAACTCTTTTAAATGTATTAAAATATCATTCTCCTTAACTTCATGACAATAACAAGCATTAGTACCAAATTGCCTATATCTTGAGCAATCATATCCTTTTTGTTTAACTTTTCTTTTAATAACCACACCAGACATTCCAGAACCACAATCTGCACATTCACACATTCCTGAAAAGTAATAATCTCTTTTTTTATTTGCTCCTGAAGTATTATTTTTAAATTTTTTAGTTCGTATTTCTTGTGCTAAATTAAATATTTCTTTTGAAATAATTGGCTCATGATGATTTTCAAATACAAAATGTTCTTCCTTTGGCAAGTTTACTGATTTTCCTCTAATATTTACAGTTCTCTTTTTATGAGTTACTAAAGTTCCTGTATATATTTCATTTGTTAAAATATTACTTATCATATCTTTTGTCCATTTATTTTGAACTTTGTGTTTATAAACTTTTCCACGTTCTAAATGTTTGATTCTATAATATTCGGATGGGGTAGGGTAGAGGTATTTTTCATTTAATACTTGACTTATTTTTTGAAAGCCCATACCATCTTCAACATATAATTTAAATATCAGTTTAATTACAGGTCGTAATTCTTCTATAACATAAAGCATTGGTATATCGTCTTTAAAAACTTTTTTATATCCATAATAATTTCCCATAATCAATCTTGCTGTTTTCTGTTTGGAATACATATGGTCTCGAGTTTTTCTTGAGCAGTCTTTTACATATCTTTCATTAAACCAAGTTGTAATTCCAATAGTATCATCTCTGTCATTTAAAACATCATACACTCCACCCATTTCAGAAACTAGAATTAAATTTTTTTGCATATTTTTAAATTCATCAATAAGTACTAAGACTTTACCATTGTTTCTTCCAATTCTTGATAGGTCTTTTGCTATAACTACATCAATTTCTCCTCCTTTTACTTTTTCTATCATTTTTGAAAATTCAGGTCTATTCAAGGTATATCCCGAAACATTGTCATCTATGTAGAAGTCGTCATCTTTGATAATCCAATTACGAGTATTTGCATAATCTTTAATGATTCTTTTCTGCTCTTCAATACTTGAATAATTTTCTTTATCTTCGTCTCTGGACAATCTACAATATCCTACAATTGTCATTTTTCCTCCATTTCTAGCCTGATATTGCTTGTGTTTTGTATGTTAGCATACATTGTGATTTAGTTCCACTTGTTTCATAATTATTTTTTTTAGAGTTTCGGGATAGTTCTCTTTTCCAGTTATGAAAATGGCTACATTACATTTTTCTTTTTTATATTTTTCAATTACTTCTTTTGTTTTTTGTTTTTTTAATTCATCTTCGGTTAAATAAATTTGTATATATTTTGTATTAGAAATTTCACTAGAAGTAACTTGCATTTTATTTTGACTCCTTCATAATATCTCTATAAATATTATGCAAAAGAAATATATAAATATATCTCTTTTGTCTGAAATTACTTTATTAAATTCTAATAATTTAAGTTATTTTATTTTTCAAATACATCACTCCTCTCTATTATAAGAACACAAAATTTTTATTAAATGGGTATTTTTAATAAAAACTCTTTCATATATATAAATCCATTTTTTCTATTAGATGTTGCAGATTTTGAAAAATTTATGAAAAATTAATTTTTTAGTAAAGTAGATGATTAGTTGCTAATTGTCTGCTTTTGTGGTAATATAAGTAAAAATAAAATACTGATTTGAAAGTGAGAAATAAGAATGAAAGATAATATTTTTTTAATACAAGGAGCAATGGATATTGAAATAGAATACTTTGTAAGCCAAATAAAAAGTAGAAAATTATATAATATAGATGGATATGAATTTTATGAAGGAAGCATAAATGATATAAAAGTAATAATATCTAAAACATTAGTAGGAACAATTAATTCGACTATAGCTACAATAATTGGAATTATAAATTTTCATCCCAATATAGTTATAAATCAAGGAATTGCAGGAGCACATAGACCTGACTTACATATAGGCGATATTGTTATAGGAAAACAGTGTTGTAATATTAATGCATATAAAATGCCAAGCAAAAATAAAGGAGAAGGTTCAAATCCATTTGAATGGGAGCCAAATAAACGTGCTAAGGATATAAAGAATTCAGATTTGAAGTTAGTTAATATTATTGAAAAATATTTAAAAGATAATAGTTCAAATAAGATATATACAGGAATATTAGGAAGTGGCGATGTATTTAATAGAGAAATAGATAGGATAAATTGGATAAATAGTATATTTGAAAACTACACTGAAGATATGGAAAGTATAGGAACATATTCAGTATGTGATAAGTTTAGTATTCCTTGTGTAGGAATTAGAATTATTTCAAATAATGAAATATTATTAGAGAAGTTAGATAAAAGCGTGGCAATAGAATTGCAAATAATATTAATTAATATGCTAAAAGAATTAAAAAACAAATAGTAAGTTGTAGAGGAGAAAAGAATATGAAAGTGTTAGTTGATTTTGTAGTTTTAATAATAATATATTTTTGGAAATTTTATAAAAAATGGAAGGAAAAAGGTAGAGATATACTGTTTGTAAATACTTTAATGTATATATACTTATCTTTTGTATTATTTTTTACCTTAATGCCTATAGTAACATCTTTACCATTTATATTTAATCACCCATACGATTCAATGAATTTAGTTCCATTTATTGATGTTTTAAATGGTAGAGGTGATTTTATTAGACAAGTGGGATTAAATGTGATAATGACAATTCCTTTTGGTTTTTTAATGCCTTTAGTAAAAAAAGAAAATGTTAGACTATTAAAAGTTGTTTTTTATACTTTTTTATTAAGTCTAGGAATTGAGTTATTACAACCTTTAATAAATGGTTTTAGATCAGCAGATATAACAGATTTAATAACTAATGTCATCGGTGGAATTATTGGATATATTATGTACTTGATATTCAAACCATTAACAACTAAAATATTAAATTATATAAGTCATAGATAATTACAAATTACAATTTTGTAGTTTGAAAGACTTATAGTAAGTTATCGTTGAGATTAAAAATAAAAAGGAGAATTAAAATATGGTACATTTAGTATATTGTGATGATAAATCAAAAGAATTAAATAAGATTTTAGATGGTAGTAAAACAATGATTATAAGAGGTGCAGCAGGAAGAAAAATACCACATAGCAGAGTATTCAAAGATGAAATACTTTATTTTATAGAAAAAGGAACAAAGAAAATTACAGCAAAAGCAGTAGTAACAGATGTTCAAAACTATGTAAAATTAAGTGATGAAGAAATAACAAAAACTATTGAAGATAATAATAATAAATTACAGCTAACTGATAAACAAAAAGAAAGATGGCACAAAAAATGCTTATGTCTAGTTGAATTTAAAAATGTAGAAGAAATTACAGCATTAGATTTTGACCATCAAGGGAATATGGACGATTGGTTAATTATAGAAAAAATAGAAGATGTAGTTGTAGGAACGAGTATTCCATATAATTATGAAAAATCAAGATTTTAAGGTGGTATAAATATGTCAATGTGGAATGCTTGGCGAGGTTGTAAAAAATGTAGTGATGGTTGTTTACATTGCTATATTCATAAAGGAGATTTCAAAAGAAATGTTGATACAAACGAAATAGTAAAAACAAAAGACTTTGAAAAACCAATAGAAAAATTAAAAAATGGCAATTATAAAATGAAATCTAGAATTGTTTATTTATGTTTTTCTACGGATTTTCTTATTGAAGAAGCAGACAAATGGAGAAATGAATGTTGGAAAATGATTAAAGAAAGACAGGACTGTACTTTTTTGTTTCTAACAAAAAGAATTGATAGATTTATGAAATGTATTCCAGATGACTGGGAAGATGGATACGACAATGTAGTTGTATGTTGTACTATTGAAAATCAAAAAAATGCAGATTATAAATTATCAATTTTTAAAGATTTACCAATAAAACATAAATGTAT
>CANSII010000017.1 GCA_947646915.1 uncultured Clostridium sp.
TTATGTTATATTGGAAATTTTTAAATAATTTTTCCGAAACTTCTTGACACTAATTTTTCTTAACTAATTATTTATTCAATTTTACAACTTGTTTTATTATAAGTCAATAATTTTTATGTTTTTTTATTTTACATTTTTGATACACTTTTATTACAAAAATATTACTAAATATTTAAACATTAAACTTAAATAATACAATATCTCCATCTTGCATTATATACTCTTTTCCCTCAGAACGAACTAGTCCCTTTTCTTTTGCAGCAACCATTGAACCTTCTTTTATTAAATCATTATATGATACAACTTCAGCTTTTATGAAACCTCTTTCTATATCTGAATGAATCTTTCCAGCTGCTTGTGGTGCTTTTGTCCCCTTCTTTATTGTCCAAGCTCTTACTTCAGGCTCTCCTGCTGTTAAAAATGACATTAATCCTAATAAATCATAACTTCTTTTTATAACTTTATCTAAGCCTGCTTCATCTAAACCTAAAGCATCTAGCATTTCTTTTTTATCTTCTTCCTCTAATCCTGAAAGTTCTTCTTCTATTTTTACACACAGTGGGATAACTTCTGCTTTTTCTTGATTAGCATATTCTTTAACCATTTTGACTTTATCATCATTTTCTATATTATCTAATTGTTCTTCAGATACATTTGCAATATATAATATTGGCTTTGTTGTTAATAAAAACATATCTTTTACTAAAATTTGTTCTTCTTCATTAAAATCTAATGTTCTTGCAGATTTTCCTTCCTCTAATGTCTTTATTATTCTTTCCAACAAATCAATTTCAATTTGATATTTTTTATCAGCTTTCAAATTTTTTCTTGCTTTATCTAATCTTTTATTAGTTGTTTCTATATCTGCAAATATTAATTCTAAATTGATTGTATCAATGTCTCTAATCGGATTTACATTTCCATCAACATGTACTACATTTGAATCTTCAAAACATCTTACAACCTCAATTATTGCATCTGTTTCTCTTATATGTGATAAGAATTTGTTTCCTAAACCTTCGCCTTTACTTGCACCTTTTACAATACCTGCTATATCTACAAATTCAATTACTGCATGTGTAGTTTTTACAGGTTTGTACATTTCTGTTAATCTATCTAGTTTTTCATCTGGCACTGCTACTATTCCAACATTTGGTTCTATTGTACAAAATGGATAGTTTGCACATTCTGCTCCTGCCTTTGTTATACTGTTAAATAATGTACTTTTTCCTACATTTGGTAATCCTACTATTCCTAGCTTCATTTTATCCTCCATTTTTTAGTGTGACAAGAGGGGCGACCCTTTTTGTCACACTTAACAAATTAATTTCATCTTTTATACTTATAAAATAAATTGTAAAACTTATTAAATTAATTTTGTCACATTTATTTTATTTATAAATTCTTCTAATCTTATTGTTCCTATATCTCCCTCTTCTCTTGAGCGAACTGCAACTGTATTTTCCTCAACTTCTTTTGCTCCTATTACTAACATATAAGGAACCTTTTCAAGTTGTGCTTCACGTATTTTATATCCAACTTTCTCATTTCTATCATCTAAAATAACTCTTATTCCTATTTTGTGTAATTTTTGTTCTACTTCTTTTGCATAGTCATGTTGTGCATCTGTAATTGGTAATATTTTCACTTGTGTTGGTGCTAGCCATAATGGGAATGCTCCTTTTGTTTCTTCTATTAAGAAGCACATAAATCTATCAAATGTTCCAAGTATTGCTCTATGGATTACAACTGGTCTATGTTTTTCTCCATCTTCTCCTATATATTCTAGTTTAAATCTTTCTGGTAATAAGAAGTCTAATTGACATGTTGATACTGTTACATCATGTCCAATCGCTGATTTTAATTGAACATCTAATTTTGGTCCATAAAATGCTGCCTCTCCTTCTGCTTCATAGAATTTCACTCCTATCTCTGTTAGTATTTCTCTTAATTGACTTTCTGCTTTTTCCCACATTTCATCATCATCAAAATATTTTTCTTTGTTGTTTTTGTCTCTTAATGATAATCTGAATTCATATTCTTTAAATCCAAAGTCTGCATAAACTGCTAAAATCAATTTAACAACTTTTCCAAATTCTTCTTTTATTTGATCAGGTCTTACAAATAAATGTGCATCATTTTGACACATTTCACGTACTCTTTCTAATCCACAAACACTACCACTATCTTCAAACCTAAAGTCATGTGCAAGTTCCCCAATTCTTATTGGTAAGTCTCTATATGAGTGCATTTTATTTTTATAAATTAACATATGATGTGGACAGTTCATTGGTCTTAATACTATTTCTTCATTATCCATTTTCATGACTGGAAACATATCATCTTTGTAATGATCCCAATGTCCAGAAACTTTATATAATTCAGTATTTGCAAGTGATGGTGTGTATACATGGTTATATCCCATTTCTACTTCTTTATCTTGAATATATCTTTCTAATAATCTTCTTACAGTAGCACCATTTGGTAAATACATTGGAAGGCCCGATCCTACTAATGGACTTGTCATAAATAATTCTAATTCTTTTCCGATTTTTCTATGATCTCTTTGTCTTGCTTCCTCTAATTTTTCTAAATACTCATCAATTTGACTTGCTTTTGGGAATGATATTGCATAAATTCTTTGTAACATTTTATTATGTTCGTCACCTCTCCAATAAGCTCCTGATGATGATAATATTTTTATTGCTTTAATTTTTCCTGTTTTTGTTAAGTGTGGTCCTGCACATAAATCTGTAAAATCACCTTGTTTATAAAAACTAATTACTTCTCCTTCTGGTAATTCATTAATTAATTCTTGTTTATATGGTTGATTTTCCATTAATTTTAAAGCTTCTTGTTTTGGTAATGAAAATTTCTCAATTTCGATATCTTCTTTTATTATTTTTTTCATTTCAGCTTCAATATTTGTTTTATCCTCGTCAGTAAAAGGTTTTTCTACATCAAAATCATAATAAAATCCATTATCAATACTTGGTCCTATTGCAAATTTAACATTTGGAAATAATCTTTGAACAGCTTGTGCCATTATGTGTGATGTTGTGTGCCAATATGCCTTCTTCCCTTCTATACTACTATCAAATGTTTCTACACTTAAATTACAATCTTCTTGTAGTTCATATCTTAAATCTTTAGCATCTCCATTAACAATCCCACAAGTTGCCATTCGTGCTAATCCTTCACTTATTTTTTTGGCTACTTCTAATATTGTTGTTCCTTTTTGAACTTCTATGTTTGATCCATCTTTTAATGTTATACTAATCATAAAAATTCCTCCAATCTTTCTTTGTCCATGTCCAAATAAGTTATACAAAGTAAACTTTGCTTGTTACAGATGACTTATGCCAAGCTGGACATTATTCTTCTGATAATATTGCTGTTAAGTTTACTCTTCCTTGTTCATCTATATTAGCAACTTTGACAGTAATTTTATCTCCTACATTTAATACATCTTCAACGTTTTTAATTCTTTCTTTAGATATTTTAGATATATGAAGTAAACCTTCTTTACCATTTATCCCTAAGTCAACAAATGCTCCAAATGTTGTTGTTCTTGTAACTTCTCCGTAGTAAATTCCTCCAACTTCAATTTCTTTAACTATATCTTCTATCATTTCTAATGCTTGATTTGATTTTTCTGAATCTGCTGAATAAATAAATACTTGCCCATCTTCTTTAATATCTATTTTTACTCCTGTTGCATCTATTATTTTGTTTATTGTTTCTCCACCTTTTCCAATAACATCTTTAATCTTCTCTACTTTTATTTTTGTGCTCACTATTCTTGGTGCATATTTTGAAATTTCTTTTCTTGGCTCTGATATTACTGGTAACATTATATCTTCTAATATATGTTTTCTTGCTATTCTTGTTCTTTCAAATGCTTCTTTGATTATTTCATATGATAATCCATCAACTTTTATATCAACTTGGATTGCTGTAATTCCTTTTTCAGTTCCTCCAACTTTAAAGTCCATATCTCCAAAAAAGTCTTCTATTCCTTGTATATCTGTTAACATTACATAGTCTTTTTCATCATTTGGATTTGTTACTAATCCTGTTGAGATTCCTGCAACTGGTCTTTTTATTGGTACACCTGCTGCCATTAATGACAATGTACTTCCACATATACTTGCTTGTGATGTTGATCCATTTGATGATAATACTTCTGATACTACTCTTATTGCATATGGGAATTCTTCTTCTGATGGTAATACTGGCACTAATGCTTTTTCAGCCAATGCTCCATGTCCTACTTCTCTTCTTCCTGGTCCTCTTGATGGTCTTGCCTCTCCTACACTATAACTTGGGAAATTATATTGATGCATATATCTTTTGGATGTTTCTGTATCAATTCCATCTAATTCTTGCTCTTCACTTACCATTCCTAATGTAGTAACTGACAATACTTGAGTTTGTCCTCTTGTAAATAATGCGCTTCCATGAACTCTTGGTAATAAATCTACTTCACATGATAATGGTCTTATTTCATCTAATTTTCTTCCATCAACTCTTTTATGATCGAAGAATATCATATTTCTTACACATTTCTTTTCTAATTTATAGATTGCTTCTCCTATATCTGATTTATGTTCTTCAAATAACTCTTCTCCAAATTTTTCTACATAAGCATTTGCAATTTTATCTGAAACTGCTGTCACATTATTATCTCTTGTTTCTTTGTCTGCTTCTTGTAGTGCTTGTTTTACATCTTCTTCAAAGTTTGTTTCTATAAATTCATATACATCATGATCTACTTCAAATGATTTGTATTCAAATTTTGGTTTTCCAATTTCTTTTTTCATCTTCTCTATGAATTTACATATTTTTTTGATTTCTTTATGTCCTTGTTTTATTGCTTCTAACATAATATCATCTGGAACTTCATTTGCTCCTGCTTCTATCATTGCTATTTTTTCTTGTGTTCCTGCTACTGTTAATGTTAAGTCCGACTTTTTTCTTTGTTCTTCTGTAGGATTTATTACTATTTTTCCTTCTACTAATCCTACATTTACAGCTGCTGTTGGCCCTCCAAATGGTATATCTGATATTGATAATGCTGCTGATGCTCCTATCATTGCTGATATTTCTGGTGAATTGTCTTGTTCTACTGAAAGTACTGTTGCAACAACTACCACATCATTTCTGAAGTCTTTTGGAAATAATGGTCTTAGTGGTCTATCTATTGCTCTTGATGTTAGTATTGCTTTGTCACTTGGTTTTCCTTCTCTTTTTTGGAATGAACCTGGTATTTTTCCTACAGCATATAGTTTTTCTTCATAGTCTACTGATAATGGAAAAAAGTCAATTCCATCTTTTGGTTCTTTTGATGCTGTAACATTTACCATTACTACTGTTTCCCCATATCTTACTATTACACTTCCATTTGATAATCCTGCCATCTTTCCAGTTTCTAATATTAGCTTCCTCCCTGCTAATTCTGTTTCATATGTTTTAAACATTTTATTTTCTTCCCTTCTTCTTTTTATTCTTTTCACCTTTTTTATTTACTTAAAATATATTTTTTAATTTAAAAAAGAATTATTTTTTTAATCTAAGCCTTATTTAGATTGTAACCTCTATAATATTCTGCCAATTATGCAGTACATTATACAAGCTACTTACCTAAATCTAAGGCTTATTGTTTTGCATAAGATATCTATAACTTGCTTCGCTCGAACAGCTATCTTAAGAGCCTATGGCAATTTTTGTTTTGCATAGGCTCTTTTTTGTTTTTATTTTCTTAATCCTAATTTTTCAACGATGTCTCTATATCTTTGTACATCTTTTTTTGATAAGTAGTTTAGTAAGTTTCTTCTTTTTCCTACCATTTTTAATAATCCTCTTCTTGAGTGATTATCTTTTACATGTACTTTTAAGTGTTCTGTTAATTCATTAATTCTTTCTGTTAAAAGAGCTATTTGTACCTCTGGTGATCCAGTGTCTTTTTCTTCTCTTTTATATGTTTTAATGATTTCTTGTTTTCTTTCCTTTGTCATTTTTTACACCTCCATTTTTTTCTATATCCTTTAACTGGGCTTTAAGATTTGGTGCCCCTCTCTAAAGCTAAGTAAAAGGATTTTACTTTAATAGTATACTACTTTTTTTCTGATTTATCAAGTATTTTTTATGTTTTGTTTTTTATTATCTTGTTAATGACATTAAACGTGCTTTTGTTTGAAGTTCTTGAACTAATTTATTGTATTCTCTTAGTTCTGTTGAATTATAGAATAATAATTGTCCATTTTCTACTTTCCAGCTATCTTTATGTTGTAATAGGTAGTCATATGTTTCTATAAGCTTATCAAATAGTTCCATAACTTTATCCTTTATACTGCTCATTGTTTCTTTTTCTTTTGCTAATTTTGCTGATAAATCACCTATCATTAATTCATTATATAAGTCTACATATTTTTGTGATAAACCTTGTTCTTCAATTTGTTTTTTTATGTACTCCTCAGATGACATTTCGATAATAGTATTTACACTATTTTCTACATTTGTTTTTATTTGTTGAACTTCACTTTTTCTTTCTTCAAGTTTATCTTTTTCAACAACTCCTTGAAGATTTGCTACTTTTGCTGACTCTTCTGTAATTGCATTTATTGCATCTGAGTATTTTTGTAAATATTCTTTGATAGTTTTTTCTACTTTTGCATAATCTCCAGATGTTTTTAATTCTGTATTAAAATCATCCTTTCCTAATGTTTTTTTACTTAGTGTTGTTAATTCTTCATTTAATACCACTCTCTGACTTACTTCCTTATATGCATTAAATCCTACATATCCTATTACTGCTACAATAGCAATTACTACTAAAATGACTATTCCTATAATAGCCTTTTTACTGTTATTTTTTTGGACCTTTTCTTCTTCCATTTTTTTACCCCCTTATGTTCGAGATTATATCACTTATTTTTTTTTATATCAATAACTTTTAAAAAATTTTTACTTTTTTAATACAATTTTGTTTATATCTATTGAACATGAGCCTCTATTTTGTGCAGTATTCTGAGATCCTGCTGGATTATAATTAAGTATACTAATATACTTTTTTCCACTTATATTCGAAATGTTTAGTTCTGTATGTGTGACTTCTTCTGTAATTCCTTCAAACATATTAGATACATCAGAATAATAATAGTTATTAGCAACATCTCCAACTACATTTTGATATTTAGCATAACCTGTATATTTTACATTACCTATTTCTATTTCTAGGTTATTATAATTAGTTAGATCTTCATAACAATTTAATCCAATTCCACAAGCAACTTGTGCACTATTATCTATCATATTTAAGTTAATATTATTTGCATTTTTTGTACAAGTTCCACCTGACATTACCAAATTATTATTATACTGTACAGCTCCACTTTTAAAATTTGTAAATTCCATCCCATACCAATACAATGCCTTTCCATCATTGTTTTCTTCGCATGGATACATTTTTATATTATTTAATTCTTCTATCTCAATTTCTTTTTCATATATAACTTCACCCTTTAATATACATTGTGCTTTTACCTTTTGTTTTTCATTTTTTGTTCTTACTTCTATTTTTCCTTCTTGACTTGTTCCACTTTGTGTTATTTTTCCTATTTCTTTTTCACCAATTTTTATAGTTGTAATACTATTTTTAGGTGATTGTATATTAATTTTTCTCGTATATATTTCTCCAATATGATCTACTATAGGAATTTCTATTTCTCCTAAAATTACTTTTTCATCTTTAACTATATAATCATTATCTTTCAATACATCTTCTATCTTCTTTATTAATTCATCAATTTCCATCTTTTCTCTATTTTCTGATGCTTGCTCTTCTATAATACTTATAATTTTATCAATTTCTTTTTTTATTTTTTCTTCTTCACTTTCTTCCTCTTTTTTTCCTACATATATAACTTGTCCTAATTCTGTTATTTTAAATTCATATCCATCCACTTTTATTGTTAAATCATAACTTATATCTCCTATTATTTGTTCATGTAACCCCTCTATTTTATTTATATTTTCTTTTAATTCTTCTTTTTCTAAATTTCCACTTTCTCCATATGACGCATTTACTGCTAATTTTACCTTTTCTTCTGCTATTTCATACCTTGTTTTTTCCCTTGCTTCTATTGCTCTTTTAATTAATCCATTTTCTCCTGTTAATGTTGCTAATGTTATCCCTGCCAATATTAGTAATATTATTATTGTTATTACTAATGCAACTAAGGTTATTGCTTTTTCACTTTTATTTTTCATTTTTCCTCCTATGTTTTTTTCTATTTGTATGTATTTCATACAAAAGCTCTTAATATATAAAACATTATATATTTATATAATTTATTTGTAAATAGCATATTAAAAAAATGTCCATTTGGAACATTTCCATTTAGACATTTTTTTAGATTATTTGTTTTAATTTTCCATCTTTAACACTAAATTTAGCAACTTTGCCTTTATTTAAATTTCCATCTAAAATTTCTTCTGCCAATTTATCTTCAACTAAATTTTGAATTGTTCTTCTCAAAGGTCTAGCTCCAAAGTTTTTATCAATCCCCTCTTTTGCAATTAGTTCTTTAACATCAGATTCTAATATAACTTCATATTTTTGTTCTTTTAATCTATTAACAACTTCATTTAGCATTATATCTATAATCTTTCCAATTTCAGCATCATTTAATTTATGGAAAACAATAATTTCATCAATACGATTTATAAATTCAGGTCTTAACTCTTTCTTTAATTCAGCCATAACTTCTTTTTTAGTTTCTTCATATTCTTTTTGATTGCTTTTTTCTTTATCTGTTTCTGTATTATTTGTAAATCCTAAAAACTTTTTATCTGTAATGACTCTAGCTCCAAGGTTTGATGTCATTATTATTACTGTATTTTTAAAATTAACAGTTCTACCTTGACTATCTGTTAATCTTCCATCTTCCAATATTTGAAGTAACATATTCATTACATCAGGATGAGCTTTTTCAATTTCATCAAATAATATTACTGAATAAGGTTTTCTTCTTATTTTTTCAGTTAATTGTCCTCCTTCATCAAATCCAACATACCCTGGAGGTGATCCTATTAATTTAGATATTGAGTGTGGTTCCATAAATTCTGACATATCTACTCTTATCATTGAATTTTCATCACCAAATAATACTTCTGCTAGTGCTTTAGATAGTTCTGTTTTACCAACCCCTGTTGGTCCTAAGAAAAGGAATGAACCAATTGGTCTTTTTGGATCTTTTAACCCTACTCTTCCTCTTCTTATTGCTTTTGCTACTGCTTCAACTGCTTCATTTTGTCCAACTACTCTTTTGTGTAATTCGTTTTCAAGATTTTTTAATTTCTTGTTTTCATCTTCTGTTATTTTTTTAGCAGGAATTCCTGTCCAATTTGCGATAACTTCTGCAATATTTTCATCTGTAATATTTACTATTGATTTTGTATTTTTATTTTTCCATTTATTTTCTTCTTTTTCAAATTTTTCTCTTAATGTCTTTTCTTTGTCTCTCAATTCTGCAGCTTTTTCAAATTTCTGATTTATAACTGCTTCTTCTTTATCATTTTTTACTTTTTCAATATCCTCTTGTAATTTTTTTAAGCTGTCTGGCTCAGTAAAAGTTTTAAGTCTTGCTCTTGATGCAGCTTCATCTATTAAATCAATTGCCTTATCTGGTAAAAATCTATCATTTACATATCTAACAGATAAACTAACTGCAGATTCTATCGCTTCGTCAGTAATTTTTACATTATGATGTGCTTCATATTTATCTCTAATTCCTTTTAATATTAAGATTGTATCTTTTTCTGATGGTTCATTTACAGTAACTGGGCTAAATCTTCTTTCTAAAGCAGAATCCTTTTCTATAAATTTCCTATATTCATTTAAAGTTGTAGCTCCAACTAGCTGTATTTCTCCTCTTGCAAGTAATGGTTTTAAAATATTTGCTGCATCAATTGCTCCTTCTGCAGCTCCAGCTCCAACAATTGTGTGAATTTCATCTATGAAAAGAATTACATCTCCAACTTTTTTTACTTCATTTAAAGCTTTTTTTATTCTTTCTTCAAAATCTCCCCTGTATTTAGCACCTGCAACCATTCCTGATATATCTAGTGTTACTACTCTCTTATCTTTTAAAATCTCTGGCACATCACCTGAAACGATCTTTTGTGCTAATCCTTCAACTGCAGCTGTTTTACCAACTCCTGGTTCTCCTATTAAACATGGGTTATTCTTTGTTCTTCTAGATAAGATTTGAATAACTCTTTCTATTTCTTCTTTTCTTCCTATTATTGGATCAAGTTTGCCTTCTTCTGCTTTTTTTGTTAAATCTTGGCCAAATTGATTTAATGTTTGTGTTTGATTATAGCTTCCTCTTCCTTTTTGTTTTGATTTTGAACCTCTAGATGATTCTGCATCATCTGAATTATAACTTTCTCCTTCATTTATTACTTTTACTATTTCATTATATAATTTTGGTATATTTGCATTTAAATCTAATAATATTTTTGCTGCAATGCAGTCTCCTTCTCTTAATATTCCTATTAAAAGATGTTCTGTTCCTATAAAATTATAACCCAATTTTTTTGCTTCAATAAACGCTGATTCAACTACTCTTTTTGTTCTTGGTGTAAAGTCTATTATATTTTCAATAGGCTCATCTTTTCCTATTAATTCTTCCATTTTATTAAGTATATCTTCAGCTGTTATTTGCTGATTTTCTAATACTCTTGTTGCAACTCCATTTCCTTCTTTAGCTAGTCCATATAATATATGTTCTGTTCCTATATAACTATGCCCTAGCTCTAATGCAATGTCATTTGCCATTTCTATAGCTTTATTTGCTCTATTTGTAAATTTATATGTCATTTTTAACACCTCTCTTTTTCATTTTGTCCATTTTTGCCTGTCCATTGGGGACTGTCTTTTTCACTTCGCTTTGTTCGTTCATCGTCATCCAAGATTTTTCTTTGAAAAATCTCATCTGCCAAATTTCTTAGTTGACTTATGCAAAGTTAGACATTATTTTTCCTCAATTATTTGTTTAATAACTTCTGCCCTTTTTATGTCTCGTTCTAATGGCTCATATTGTTCTCCTAAGTATTTTTGCATACTTGCTGGTTTTGTATATAATGTTAATTTTTGAATTTTACTATCATTTATTTCTTTTAAAATTCCTAGATCTGTTCCCATTTTTATATTTGATATTAATTCTTGTGCTTCATTTAATGTAATTTTTCTGCAATTGTTTAATATTCCATAACTTCTGTATATTATATCTTCTAGTTCAATTGTGTCTTTTGCTAAGAATTTTCTTGCATATCTTTCTTGTTCTATTAATTTATTTGCTACTATTTTTATGTTTTCTATAATTTCTTGTTCTGTTATTCCTAATGTTCTTTTATTTGATATTTGATATATATTTTGATTGTTTACATTGTCTTGTCCATATGCTCCTAATATGTTTATTCCAAAATTGTTTAATGTGTAAAATACTTTGTCTATATTTTTTGTTTTTTCTAATGCTGGTAAATGAACCATCACTGATGCTTTTAGTCCTGTTCCACAATTTGTTGGTAAACTTGTTAAGTATCCATATTTTTTATTTGTTACATATCCTAATACTTCTTCTATTTTTTGGTCCAGCTCTATTGCATAGTTTAATGTATTTTCTAATTCAAATCCTGCACTAAATACTTGAATTTTTAAATGATCTTCATCGTTTATCATTATGCAAATATTTTCTTCATCATTTATTAATATTGCTCCTGTTTCATTCTTATTTAGTGCATATTCTGCACTTATTATGTTTTTTTCTACTAAACTCATTTTTGTTATGTCATCCATGTCTTTTAGATCTAAATATTTTAGTCCATATCCTATTGAATATATATTTTCTTTTATTTTGTTTTTTAGTTTGTTTATTTCTTCTTTTGTTTTTAAGTTAAATTTAAATCCTGCTAAATTTCGTGCAAGTCTTATTCTTGTACTTTTTACTATGTCTGATTCTTTTCCTGTTTGTAAATACCAATTCATAGTTATCCTTCTTTCTTTAATATTTTTTTCAATAACATATTCCACAGAAAATCGCTTCGCAATTTTTGCGGGGCGAACATTTCTTATCTGTATGAAACGAAGTGAATTACAGATAAGTTATACAGAGGAAATAATGTCAGTACTTATGGCAATAAGGGGAATTCCTCTTGTAAAAGGAGCAAAAGAGTGGAAAACTTTGGGGAAACCAAAGTATTACTCTGAGGACATATTCAACGGAATATTTTTTATTCTTTTAACTATAATCTTTTTTATAGTTGGTATTGTTGTTATATTAATTTCCTTATAATATTATAAGCCAACTGTATCAAGGGTTCTTCCCTTTTTATGGTTGGCTTCAACCGTTTTTAAGCTTTACTTTTCTTCTTTTTTTATCTCATCTCTAATTTTAGCAGCATCTTCATATCTTTCCTCTTTAATAGCCTGTTTCAAATCAGCTTGCAATTTATCTAATTTATTTTCTACAATTTTATTAGAATTGCTTTCTTGACTTTTATCAAACTTAACTTTATTTTCAGATATTTTTCCTAATCTACCATTATGTCTATTTGAACCTTGTAATTTTTTTAATATTGGATCCATTCTATCTTCAAAAACATCATAGCAATTAGGGCAACCATATCTACCTGTATTTATAATATCATCAAAAGTTGAGTTACAACTTTCACATTTTACTTGCTTTATTTCACTTAATAATGGCATAAAATCTGATGAGTTACTAAAGTCTTCTAAAAAGCTTCCGAAAAAATTTGAAAAATCAAATGTTGGCATTCTTAAATCCATATTATTTGTTATTCCTAGTTCTCTACTGCATTCCTCACATAAATTTAATTCTTTTCTTATTCCATTTATATTTTCTGAATATCTTACATTTGCCTCTCTTTTTTTGCAATTTTCACATAACATATTAATCACTCCTTTTTTTTATTAATGAATTTTCTAAAAATTCATTCTATTATGTTTTATTTTAATTTCATTTTTAACAAAATACTATTTTATCTTAATCTAAATTTAACAACATATTTTTAAAAATTCTAGCTCTTACTTCATCTTTAATATCAATATCTAATTTAAGAACATTGTCGCTTGTTGCTACTTTCAAAAGTTTTGCTTGTTGTTCTGTTATTATGTTATATGTTAAAAAATCACTTAATAAAATATCTATTTCATTTACAGTTATTGTTTTATCTATATTATTTATAATATGCATTATATAATCTGATTTTGTATTATTTATTTTTTTTATTCTAATATTTCCGCCACCACCTCTTCGGCTTTCAACATAATATCCTTGTGATGGCTTGAATCTTGTTGATATTACATAATTTATTTGTGATGGAACACAATTGAATTGTTGTGCTAATTCATTTCTTTGAATTTCTATAAAGTTGCTTTGATCTTCTTCAAATAATTCCTTTATAAATTCTTCTATTACATCTGACATTCTCATTATATCAAACTCCCTTTAAAAAACTTGTCCTTTTGTGCGATTTGTTTTAAAATCAAATTCATCTTTGACTATCTTTGACCTACAATATATATTATAAATGTTTTTTTTAATAAATCAATTTTGTTTTTTGACTTTCTCTGACTTTTTCTGACCTTTTTTGACTTTTAATATTATTTATTCTACTTTTATCTTTTTTTAACTCTCTTTATCTTTGTTTTTTGTTATATTCTCCAACTCTTCAACTTTCTCTTTCTGATTTGGTAATGATACCCATGCAAAATATGATGATATAAATTCTCCATATTTTGTTGCATCTTCCCCTACTTCTTCCGATGTTTGTCTTATTTCTTTTCCTAAATCTTTTTTATCTTCCAAAATAACACATACCTTTCTAGTTGTAATTTAAATATTAAGACAACTATTTAAAGTATGTGCCATTTTTATATAAATATACAATATTTTAATTTTGATTACAGAAAAAAGATATATATTTCAAAGTGAGTTTGACCTGAGTTGTTATTCACTTTAAGCCATTATAGTGTGTATTTAAAATTTGAATATACAGTATCTTAAACGCCTTGGAAAACGGAACTGCGAAATATATATCTTTTTTCTAATATTTAAATTTTTAGTACAAGACCTGAATAAATATATCTAGAATTTCTAATCCCATTAAGTCTAGCAATTCTTTTTGGACAAGTTCTATATTTTCTAGCAATTTTGCATAAATTATCCCCTCTTTGAACAGTATAGTAAATATAATCATTTGAAGATTGACTTAAATTTACTTTTGAAGGTTCATTTGCAATTTTATTTGAACTTAATTTAGAAGTTGTATTTAATGTTGAAGTATTAAAATTCCCATACAATATTAATCTTTGACCTGGATATATCAAATTAGGTGTTTTTATATTATTCCACTCAATTAGATTTTGTACAGTTGTGCCATATCTTCTTGCAATTCCCCAAAGTGAATCTCCTCTCTTTATAGTGTAATATGTTTTTCCTGTTGAGTTTACTTCACTTCCAGCTACATTTGAATTAGTATGTATTCTTAATTGTTGACCTGGATATATCAAATTAACATTTTGTATTCCATTAATTTGCGCAATTTCTTGTATAGTAGTTCCATATTGTCTTGCAATTTTCCATAATGTATCTCCTCTTTTTACTGTATAATAAACTGTTTCTGTATTATAATTATCATTTTGATTATCTGTATTTGGTATTTCTGAACTATCATCTAAAAGTACTTCATCTGAAAATAAATCTCTATCTACATATCCTCTTATTCCTGAAACAATACCTCTATCTGTATATTGTACTCCTATAAAAGAATTCCAACTTGCACTAATATTTTGTATATTTCTATAATCTCCATAATACGCAATCCACAACTCTCCTTGATTTGCTAGTTCTGTATTAAATGTACTTTCACTATTGTATAAATCACTATAAATAATAACTTGTTTTTTAGTTAATTCTTTTACCTTTTGAATAAAGGCTAATGCAATTTGATTTATTTGTTCTTTAGAAACTTGATTAAATTGTTCATAATCTAAAGCTAATTTACAGTCTGCTTGTTTTCCTGATATTATTGATGAAAAGAATACTGCTTGTTGTATAGCCTCTTCTATATTTGTTGCTGTTAAAAAATGATAGAAACCAACTTTTAAATTATTTGCTTTAGCATTTTCATAATTTATATCGAAATATGGATCTTTAATATTATTGCCTTGACTTGCTTTTATATATACAATATCAATTCCTGCATTTTTCACCTGACTATAATCTATGTAACCTTGCCAATCACTAACATCAATACCTTCATATTTTAAACTTCCTTGTGGTGATAACGCATATACATAATTAATGAAAGCAATTGAAAATATTAAAAAACTTATAAAAATTTTAGATATTTTATTCATACACCCCTCCTATTAACTTTTAGCTTTACTATTGGTGGCAACATTTTTCTTTTAAAATTTTTTATCATAACATTAATCAAAATGAGTATACTGTATTATATTAAAACTTTTAAATTAGGTGATTTAATGTTTTCAAAATGTCATTTTTATATTTTAAAAATTAAACGAAATATTCTAGCACTAATATTTTTAGGATTTGGAGCAAGTTTATTACTCTTTTCAAGTAATAATTTACCTGCTATTAAAAAAGGGCTTTCTCTATGGGCAAATTCAGTTGTTCCATCACTTTTTCCATTTTTTGTAGCAACAGAACTTTTAATGAATACTAACTTTGTAAATATTTTAGGAAGATTTTTAAATAAAATTATGAAACCTCTTTTTAATATAAGAGGCGAAGGTTCTTTTGGATTTATTATGGGATTAATTAGTGGTTATCCTGTTGGGGCTAAAATTGCATGTGATTTTAGAGAAAATAATGTTTGTTCTAAAGAAGAATGTGAAAGATTGCTGAGTTTTACCAATAATTCAGGTCCTTTATTTATACTTGGAACTGTTGGTATTAGTATGTTTGGTAATTCTACAATTGGAATTTTGTTATTAATTACTCATATTTTAGCTTGTATAACTGTTGGCTTTATTTTTAGATTTTGGAAATATGATTATACTAGTTCTGATTATGTTAGTACTAAAAACTCCGATTTGAAAAAAAATAAAAATGTAACTTTTTCTAATTTAGGTGAAGTTTTAGGAAAAAGTATTACTAATAGTATTTCAACAGTTTTAATTATTGGTGGTTTTGTTGTTATTTTTTCTAGTATTATTTCAATTTTAAAAGCTAGTGGAATTTTAGCTAATTTAACTTTAGTTTTAACTCCTATTTTCAATTTTTTACATATTGATAGTTCTTTTATTTATGGAATTCTGACTGGTTTTCTTGAAATTACTAATGGTATTAGTTCTATTACTAGTATTAATATTAAAGAAATTTCTATTAATATAATTTTAACTGCTTTTTTACTTGGTTTTGGTGGATTATCTGTTTTACTCCAAGTTTTAAGTATTACTTCTAAAACAGATTTGTCTATTAAACCTTATATTTATGGAAAGTTATTACATGGTTTATTAGCTGCTTTTTATACTTTTATAGCAATTTATGTTTTCCCTTTTTTTAATTTTAATTTGTAACTTTCTTGAAATATTATAACACATAAGAAAAGAAGTTGGACTATAATTACTGTACAGCTTTTTTACCCCCTTAGGTATCTTCAACTTACATAACTTGTCAAATCTATAAGAATAATTTAATTTTTACTATAATATAATTTATTAGTATGATTGGAGATGATTTTATGGATAAAGATTTTAATAATATTCCACCTTTTATGGATTTTTCTATGATGCAACAAATGGGAGGAAATCCTTCTGATATGAATGATTTATATCGTGATCCGATGTTTAATCCTATTGCTCAATATGAACAGGCTTACTGCTATTATAGATATTTATGTATGCAAATGGATTATAAAATAAAATGTAAAGAATATGAAAAAATGTGTAATTCAAATTCTAATTCAAGTTTTACTTCAAATTCTAATAATGATAGATCTCAAAGAAAAGTTGAATAATATTTGACTGTATGAAACAAAGTTAATTACAAATATGTTATATAGAGGAAAAATGAGGCATGTAAAGTAATTTAAAAAATCCAAAAATTTGATCATGCCTCTTTTGTTCTATTAATTATGCTTTAAATACAAATTCTTTATGGTATTTTAAATATTTAATTCTTTTATCATCTAAAGGTAATTTATCAACTTTCTTTCCTGTATATATTCCTAATCTCTTTTGATTTATTGGCGAAATCCAAGGAGATACAATTAGTTTTTTGTCTTCATCAAAAGTAATAAATCCTCTATCAAATAGTTTATCATATGTTGGTGTAAAAATAAATCCATTCTTTGGATCAGTTTTTTCTCTATTATTAGAATTTGCCCAAGGTTTTATATGTGATGCAATTAGTAATCTTTCATCATTTACCATTGTAAATGGACAACATTGGCATTCTTCTAATAATTTTGTTCGATATTTCCCTTGTCCTATTCTTGCCTGAATTATATTTTCTTTTCTCTTTTTAGATATTTTTTCATTACTTTCTATATTTTCTTCTTGTATCTTTTCTTCTGGCATTTGGTAACCAATAATGTCAGGTTTATAGTCTATAAAAATTTTAAAATAATAAACTATATTTTTATCTTCATCTTTTAATTTTAGAACTGATAAATATGATATATTTGGTAAGCCTACTTTTCTCATAAATTCATAATATTCTGATTTTGCATTAACATAAATTCTTGGTGGCTTTACTTTAACTCTATATAATTTAAATTTTAATATTTGACTATTAAATTTAGATAATTCTTCTTGTAATTTTATAAATCTTTTCCCCATTGTATTGGCTCTAATATAATTTTGTTGTGGATTCTCATATTCTTGTTTTGCTTCTTCCATAAAAGTTTCAAAGTCTTCTTTACGAAAAAAACAATCTACATTAAAATCTCCAAAAAATTTGAATATTCTCTCACCTTCTTCTCCAACATACAGTTTGGCTTCTCCATGGCCTGTTCCTATTTTATTTTCTTTTAAAAAAGAATCTGCTAATGTTACGTATTCAAGAGTATCTATTACTTCATAATCTTTTCCATCTATTTTCATTTATTTTTATCTCCTTCATTATTAAAGTCATAACTTTCAAGTATTTTAGACATTATAGCAATTAAAACATCTACAACTATTGAATTTCCAGCTTGTTGATACATTGATGTATCTGAAACTACTATTTCAAAACTATCACAAAATCCCATTAGTCTTAAACACTCTCTTGGTGTTAGTTTTCTTATTCTTCCTTCTGTTGTAACATAATTATCAATACCCGCTCTATGCATTTTATGCATCGTTGTTAATAATGGTCTTGCAACATCTAAGTTAATTTTTGGTTTTGAATAAAAATCTTTAGTGCCTGTTGATAAAACATATTTTTCTACCTTTTCAGATAAAAAATATTTTTCAAGATCTTGCATTGTTTTTTCCATGTCTTTATTTTCTTCTACAAATACAAAATCTCCATGCCAATTGAACTGCTGATTTTTCTTTTGACATAACGAAACTTCACCATCAATTTGAGTATATCTTTTAGTTAAATTATTTTTATCTGTAACAAAGTCTACACCCTTTTTTGGTAAATAATATTTCCCAGAAACATTATCTATTAGAAAATCTTGCATTTTTTTGTCTAATTTTACAGGTTTAGGAAAATCAAATTGTTTTTTTAATTTTAAATCATTTCTAAAACCTACTACAAATATTCTCTCTCTATTTTGAGGTATTCCAAAATCTTTAGCATTTAAAACTTCTTTTTTCCATGTATAGTCTAAATCTGTAAATACTTTTTTCATTACCTCCCATGTATGCCCATCATCATTACTTAATACAGCTTTAACATTTTCATATATAAATACTTTCGGTCTAATTTCTGAAATTAATCTAGCATACTCATAAAATAATGTTCCTCTTGTGTCTTCTAGTCCTCTTTGTTTTCCAACTAAGCTAAATGATTGACATGGGCTTCCTCCAACAAATAAATCTACTTTATCCTTATATTCGTTACCATCAAGAAATGATACATTCCAATGAAAATCCTCTTCATTTATATTATAGTTTGCTAAATAACTTTTCTTTACTTTATTTTGCTCTTCCTTTCCTTTATATAGTAAGTCTATATATTCCTTTTTTTCTTTATAATTATCAATTTTTGATAATTCATTATGTATTTTTAGAGTATTTATTCTTTCATGCAACATTGCTAAATATTCACATATTTCTTTAACATCTTTTTGAATTTTTTTAAAGTCATATTTATTTGAGATTTCATTTATATATTTTAATTCTTCTATAACTTTTTTCCAATCTATATTTTCTGTTGATTTTATTTTCTCATTTTCTTTTATTAGTGTTTTTATTGCATTATCTTTTAAATAATCATTTATTATTTTTAATGTTATTTTTATTTGTTCAAATATATTATTTGAATCTTGTTTTTTCATGTTTTTTATAGTTTCTAAAAAGTTTTTATATTCCTTTTTCTTTGTGTCTTTTATTTCACATTTTAATATATTTTCTAATATTTTTCTTATGTTACTTTTTAATTGTCTTTCCTTTATAGTTTTTATATAATTTTCAGCTTTTTCTAATTTGGATTTACATTGTTTTAGTTGTATATCAAATTCTTTTCCTTCATCACTTTTATTTTTCGCTTCATTAATTATATTTTTTAATTTTTTTGTTTCATCTTTTATTTCATTTATATTGTCTTCTATATTCTTAGATAAAATATCTACATCTCCATTATCACATGCAAAGACTATTTCATGTTCTAATCCCATTCTTTCTAAAGCATGTTCTATTGCTCCTATTCCACTAAATACTGTTGCTAATTTTATCATTTTTTCTCCTTCTTTTTCTAGTATGTTTTTTAAGTTTCGTTTCTTTCTATAATCAAATTAGTAGACACAAAAAACTGAAACTAAAATGTATTTTATATTATATCTTATATCATAAATATTATTTTTTCTCAATATTTAAATTTTTTTAAGTTTTGGTTTTTTATTTTATAAATTTGATTATAGAAAAAAGATTTATATTTCAAAGTGAGTTTGACAGCTAAGTGTATATAGTTTAGGATCAATCTTATCTCCTAAAAAATTATTTAATAATTGTGGATTTACAATTAAACTTTCTTTTTGTTTTTTTGTCAATTTTTTAAGATGAAATTCTAATTTAGATGCTAGCACTCTATTTTCAGATTGCCATGATATTTCCATTTTTATAGCTTTATGTGTTAATGTATATTTTGCAGTTTTTTCTCCTTTTTCTCTATGTTCTTTTAATCGTCTTTCTATATCTGTTGTTATTCCTGTATATAATGAATTATCTTCACATCTTAATATATATGTATAATACATTTATTTCTCCTTTTTTACAGTCTAATGTCCTTAATTTATTAATTATTAATGTGTTTTGGCAAATTTGTGTGCAAAGTTTTTAAAGCCGAACAATATTATTCGGCTTGTACACTTTATAATACTATTTATTCACTTAATTGATTTTCAATATTAAGTAATCTATTATATTTTGCAACTCTATCAGTTCTACATGGTGCACCTGTTTTTATTTGTCCTGCATTTATGGCAACTGCAATATCTGCAATAGTTGTATCTTCTGTCTCTCCTGATCTATGAGATATTATTGTTTTATATCCATTTTCTTTTGCTTCTTGTATTGTATCTAATGTTTCTGTTAAAGTTCCAATTTGATTTGGTTTTATTAAAATCGCATTTGCTACATTTTCTTTTATTCCTTTTTGTAATCTTTTTATATTAGTTACAAATAAGTCATCTCCAACTAATTTTATTTTATTTCCTAATTTTTGAGTTAATTCTTTCCATGATTCCCAGTCTTCTTCTGCTAGACCATCTTCTATTGATATTATAGGATATTTTTCTGTTAAATTTAATAAATATTCTATCATTTCTTTTTTAGTTTTATATACATCTGTTTTCCAAAAATAATATCCATCTCTTCCTGTTTTTTTAGCTTCGTCATACATTTCTGTACTTGCTACATCTAATGCTAAACATATGTCTTTTCCTGGTTCATATCCTGCCTTTTTTATAGCTTCCATAATTGACTCTAATGCTTCTTCTTCATTTTCTAAATTTGGTGCAAAACCTCCTTCATCTCCAACTCCTACTGAATATCCTTTTTCTTTTAATACTTTTTTTAGTGTATGATATATTTCTACTCCTCTTTTTAATCTTTCTGCAAAAGTTATACTTCCAACTGGCATTATCATAAATTCTTGTATATTTATGTTATTATCTGAATGTTTTCCTCCATTTAAAATATTCATCATTGGAACTGGTAATTCTTTTGCATTTATTCCTCCAATGTAATTATATAGTTCCATTCCTAATGAATTAGCTGCTGCTTTTGCTACTGCTAAAGATACTCCTAGTATTGCATTTGCTCCTAAATTTGATTTATTTAATGTATCATCTAATTGTATTAATTCTCTGTCTATTTTTCTTTGCTCATATACATTCATATCTATTAGTTTTTTAGATATTTTTTTGTTTACATTTTCAACTGCTTTTGTAACACCCTTTCCTAAATATCTGTTTTTGTCATTGTCTCTTAATTCTACAGCTTCAAAGCTTCCTGTTGATGCACCAGATGGAACAAGTGCTACTCCTGAAAATCCTCCTTCTGTTATTACTTCTACTTGAATTGTTGGATTTCCTCTTGAATCTATCACTTCTAGTGCTTCAATGTTTTTTATTGCTAAAAAATCTTTCATATAAAAACCCCCATTCTTAATTCACATATCTTTTAGGTATTTTATACATTTTTTCCACTTTTTATACTTATAATTGTTTATTAAAATTTTTTAGCTTACCTTCTTATTTCTTAATTGTGTTGCGTATTGTATTGTTGTGTCATTTATTTCTCCTGAGGATATTCTTGCAATTTCTTCTATTATTTCTTTTTCATTTAATAGTTTTATATTTGTTTTAGTTCTATCATTTACTATTTTTTTACTAATAAAATAGTTATAGTCTGCAATTGCTGCTATACTTGGTAAGTGTGATATACATATTACTTGATGATTTTTTGATATTCCATTTAATTTTTCTGCTACTGCATTTGCTGCTTTTCCACTTATTCCTGTATCTATTTCATCAAATATTAATACTGGCATTTTATCTGTATCTGCTAAAACTTTTTTTATTGCTAACATTATTCTTGACATTTCCCCTCCTGATGCTATTTTTGATAATTGCTTTTCATCTTCTCCTAAATTTGTTTTTATAAAGAATTCTACTTCATCTTTTCCATTTTCGTAAAATTCATTTTCTTTATATTCTACATGTATATTTATTTTTGCATTTTTCATTTCTAATTGTTCTAAAACTTTATTTATATTATTACTTAATTTTTTTCCATATTCATTTCTTTGTTTGTTCATCGTATTAGCTAAGGTTGTCATTTGTACTTTTATTTGTTTTATTTCTTTTTTTAACTTATTATTGTATTCATCTGAATTTTCTATGTGCTCAATTTCTTCTTGTATCTCATTTTTGTATGTAACTATTTCTTTTATGTTATTTCCGTATTTTCTTTTTAATGAATATATTAAATCTAGCCTTTCTTCAATTTCATTTCTTTCTGTTTCATCAAAATATATATCTTCTTTATGACCTGTTATATCTCTTGAGATTTCTTGCAATTCATAATATATATTTTTTAAATTACTTGATATTTTTTCGTATGTTTCATCTATATTTTCTATTTTTTCTAATGCTCTAATTGCATTATTTATGCTATCAATGCTGTTTTCACCTATTTCCCTGTCTGCTTCATTTAAGTTTTTTGATATTTTTTCTGAGTTCATCATTTTTTTTCTTTTTTCTTCTAGTTGTTCTTCTTCGTTTTCTTTTAAATTTGCTTCTTCTATTTCTTTTAACTGATATTTTAATAGGTCTAGTTTTCTTTCTCTTTCTTTTTCGTCTCCATAATTTGCTTTTAATTCTTTTTTTATTTCAATATATTTTATATATTTTTCAATATATTGTTTTTTTATTTCTGCTATTTCTTCTCCTATATAACCATCTAGATATTTTAGATGGAATTTATTATCTAATAAACTTTGATTGTCATTTTGTCCATGTATTTCAATATATTTTGTCATAAAGGTCTTTAGTTCATTTACTGTTACCATTCTGCCATTTATTTTACACATATTTTTTCCATTTGAATTTATTTCTCTTGAAACGATTATATTTCCATCTATTGCGTTTTCATTTTCAGGTTCATACATACAAATTTCTACAAATGAGTTTGATTCACCTTTTCTTATCATTTCTTTTGAAAATCTTCCACCAGATATTATTTCTAAAGAATCTATTATTAATGTTTTTCCTGCTCCTGTTTCTCCTGTTAATACATTTAACCCTTCATTTAAATCTATTGTTAAATCATCTATTATTCCTATATTTTTTATGTGTAATGTTGTTATCATAATAAGACCTCCTAAAATTTTTGTTCGGTCTTATTATATATTCTTATTTTTATATTGTCAATACTTTTTGCAAACTTTTTTTCGTTTTTTATTAAAGGTCAATTTTTTCTATTTAATAGATGTCATCGAGCAGAAGTCAGATGTTGGAGTTATATTTTTTAAAATATTAAAAAATCTTTCTTCTTTTAATATTGAATTGCTTGAATCTATAAAATAAATTTCACATTTACTTTCTTTTTCGTTAATTAGATCTTTTTTGTTTAGAATTTCTTTTAAATTTTTTGCTAATCCATTTGCTCCATCAAAAAAATTTACATTTCCTAAAACTTCTTTTATTTGTTCTTGAATTAATGGATAATGCGTACATCCTAATACTACATTTTCAACTTTTCCAGCATATTTAGATAAATTTTCTTTTAAATACTTTTGGATTTTCTCATTATTTCCTTCTTCAATAATATCTGCTAGCCCTACACATGATAATAAATATGTTTTTTTATTGTCATATTTTTCGTATAATTCTTTGAACTTCTTACTTTCAATTGTTCCTTTTGTTGCCATTACTAATGTGAACTTGTCATAATCAAAGTCATGTACCATTTTATATGATGGTTCTATTGCTATTATAATTTCATTAGGATACTTATCTCTTAATTTTTTTGATGCTTTTGCACTTGCTGTATTACATGCAATTACTATTGCTTTACATTTTTGTTTTATAAATTTTTTTACTATTGTATCACATAATCTAAATACTTGTTTATCGGTTTTGTCTCCATATGGATTATTTTTTGAATCACTATAATATATGTATCTTTCATTTGGCAATATCTTTAGAATTTCTGTTAGTACTGTTACTCCTCCTATTCCTGAATCGAAAATTCCTATCTTTTCGTCTTTTTCCACTTTATTTTCTCCTTTTCTTAATTCATATTTTATTAACTTTTATCCATTATAATTAAATTTTACTGTGAAAATAAAAATTTAATTTTTCCATTTGTTGCTCCTTAATAAATTAGGATACCATTTCTATTATTTTTATCATTCTATATTAACTTTTTTAAATATTAAGACTCTTTCTAGCTTCATTCCATACTTCCATTGGTATCTTATCTAAATCATCATCCACTCCATGTTCTTTTGCTATCTTTTGTGTCTCCTTTATATATAAATCAGGATAATCAATACCTGTCTTCATTAATTTTATCAATGCATTACCCCATTTTATTGCTGTTTTATCTAACATACTTTTCTTTATTAATTCTATTGGTTTATTAATATCATATTGAATATTATAATTCTCGATTTTATGATAATTTTGATTTATTTCTAAGACTGCAAATTCTATTCCTGGTCTTCCTCCAGTTGCTAAACCTACTGAACCTGGATTGATATATTTTATACTTTCCCTTTCAAAAATATATTGTTTATGCGAATGTCCAAAAATTTTATACATACAATCATTACCATCATTATAATTTCTTTTATGGCTTATAAATATCTTTGGAATATTAGGAATATCAATTATATAATTCTCTGGAAGCCTTGAAATAAATTCCATATCTTCTTTATTTAATTCGTTATAAGCACATAATAATGGTCCCTTTCTATTTTCCATAGTCCAATTCTTGTTATTGGAAGTATAATATTCTATAATATAATTTTCTCTATTTCCTCTTATAATGTAACTTTCATATTTTTCCATTGTATTTTTTATAAATTCAATAACTTCGTGTGATTTAGGTATATCAGTAATATAATCACCACACCATATAATTTTATCAATATTCATTCTATCAATATTTTTAATACATTCTTTTAATGCAAAAATATTACCATGTATGTCACTAAGTATTGCAAATCTCATATAATTTTCCTAACATTTCTTATATTATTAATAATTTACTTATTATTAAATTTTAAATTAATTTCAATTATTGTATCATAAAAAATCAAAAAAAGAAAGTGCTTTTCCAAACACTTCCAATTAAGTTTTATCTCCAAACATTCATTTATTTTTTTATAACTAATTTATACTACTCCGCACACCATATCAACCTCTATCATTACCTTAATTTTATTATTTTCTACTCTTTTAACCTTATTTTTACTTTTTCGCTCAAAACTAATAAAATCCTCAAATGCACTAAATTCAACTATTGTATCGTACCTTTTAGATATAGCACCGAGCAACATTCCACATGCGTTGTTTCTCTCTAGTTGCAATATTATTTGAATGTTGTTTATCGCTCATAGCAGTATTTTTTATTGCTTTATTATCGCTCAAATTCGTAAATTTATCTTTGCAATTTATTTCTGTTCCATAATTCTATCTTCCATTATTCTTACTTCTACTGGCTCTCTTACATCATATCCTCTGTGATAAACTGCATTTACAAGTGCTTCTTCTATAGCTTGATATGGATAATTAAAAAATCTTACTGCTTCTGCTTGTCCATCTATTTTCAAAATTTTTTCTACAATAACAGTATTTTTAATATATGTTAAAGCACTTTTTATCATACTATCTATTGGTCCTTTAAATATTTGCTCTGTCATATCATCGTCTTCTGGACCATTTCGTAAATCCCTTCTATTTGTGAATATGGAAAGAATTTTTGTGGTTCATCATTGAAAAACATTAAGCCAACATTCAAAGGTTTCATATATTCTAGTGTTCCATCTACAATTCTCATACTTTTGCATAAATCCATAAAATACATTGTTTCAGATTCTTTTAGTAAATCACTTTTGATTTCATATAGATAATTTTGAATTAGTGGCAATTTTAAATCTCTAATTTCTGCTTCGTGATTCATTCTATCATCAAAAGGTATAGTTCTTGCCATATCATATAATTCTTTTTGTTCTATCTCTGTTGCTTTTATTGTGCTTGACATTTTTCTAATATAATATGAATATCCTTTTGAAAAGTCTTTATCTAATGTTGTTGGACATTTATATGGTCTTGTTTTTCCTCCAAAACACCATACTACTAATATATTTTTTCCTTTATATTCTGCAACATCTACTATTGGTGTATATGATGGTTGAATTAACTTACATTTTGCTAATAATTCCTTTTGAATTTTATCTATTTCAGATAATTCAAGTCCTGTTATTGGCATTTTAGGTCTACCATTTTCTTCTTCAACACCTATTAAAATATATCCTCCACCCCAATTATCTATATCATTTGCAAATGCACAAATTGTATGTAATATTGGTTCTGGATTCCAATTTTTCTTTAATTCTAATCTTGCATTTTCTACAATATTCTCATTTAGTATATTTTCTATACTTGTAGGTAATTTCATGTTTTCACCTTTCTTTTTCAAATGTCCATTTTTTTCGGACTTATGAAAAGTATATAGTAATTTTTATTTCATATAATCTCTAATTTTAAATAATAAATGATCATCTAATACTTCTGTTGAAGCAAAGTTGCTTAAAGTATTATTATCTTTCCACTCCATATCAAATAAATTTATCACTTTATCATATCTTGGAAAAGCATGATAATGAACAAATGGATCTTTCATCATCATAATCATATAATTAATTTTATTGCTCCAAATTTCTCTCTACACAATTCTTCATACCATTTTATTACTTCTGGAAATTCAGAACCTTCTTCTAGTAACATTCCACTTACATTTTGTGTTTCTCTTTTTAATAAAATAACTACATCTCCTAATGTTGTTTGTTTTTGTCTAACACAAACAATCCAATATTCAAACTCTTTAACACAAAGTTCTTCTGGTCTAAATTTTTTCATAAATTCTAAATTACTCATTGATAAGACCTCCTCTTATATTTTTATTTTTTAAACATATCATTTAAATTATGTGATATTAATTTTAAATCATCTATATTCTCCCCTTCAATAACATAAGGCATACAATGTTGTATTTGTAATTCAAACACTCTTTCTCTTGGCTCAATTTTAAACATATTTAAAAACAAGCATCTTATTGCATGATAATGTGAGAATATTCCTATTGTTATATCATCAGTAAAATCTAACGAATTAAGAAATCTCTTGCATCTTATACTAACATCAGTATAGTTTTCTCCATTTGGTGCTTTTTGTACAAAATCTGTTCTAAATTTACTAAATTTTTTATCTGTAATATATTTATTATATTCATTAGAAGATAATAAATCTTTCTTTTCCTTTCCTTCAAATATTCCTAAACATCTTTCTCTTAAGTCTTTACTTAAGTTTAGTTCATATCCTGGTTTAGCTAATTTTGCCGTTTGTATTGCTCTTATTAAATCTGAAGAATAGACTTTTTCAATACTTTTAATAATATCATTTTTTGCTAAAATACTTGCTTGATTCTTTCCTTGTTCTGTTAAACTTGTCAATTCATTATTTAAAGTTCCTGTATATAAAGCTGTTCCTTCATCATTTATCACATTTGCCATTGTTTGTCCATGTCTAATTATAACTATTTTCATTAATTCTTACCTTCCTTTTTATCCTTTATTACTTCAATATATTCTTTAACATATAAATTCATATCTCTATCAAATAGCTCTTTTGAATATTCTAATCTTAATATTTCTTCTCTTAAAATTGGCAAATATATTTCTATAATTTCATCTAATGCCTCTAGTTCTTCTTCAATACATCTTTTCCATCTATTTTTTCCAATATAAGCAATTTTATCTGCATCTCTTACAATCTTTCCCTCAATTGTTGAAGGAATACATTTTCTCTTGTGGTTTACTACTGCTGAATAACATTGTTCTATCATTTCATTACTATAACCTAACTTATTCATTTCTTCTTTTAGAATTCTTCCGCTTTCCTCTTCGTGTCCTTTATCTGTAACAGTCCTTCCTACATCATGCCAATATGCAGCTATAATACATATTTCTTTATTGGCTGGTATCTCTTCTAATAATTCTTTTACATAATTTACGACATCAATAGTATGACCTATAAAATGTAGTGGGTCATCTTCACATACTTTTATTTTTTCTATAGCTATATCAATTAATTTTTTATTTTTATTATATATTCCTTCATAAATATCCATTCTCCCTAAACTCTCCCTATCTCTATTCTTTTATATTTTGACCATATTTTACCATAAAACACATAAAAAATAAAGCATATAACAAATAAATTATTACATACTTTACCTTTTAAGTTTTATCTCCAAACATTCATATTTTTATTATAAAATTATACTACTCCGCACACCAGGTCAACTTCTATCGTTACCTTAATTTTATTATTTTCTACTCTTTTAACCTTATTTTTACCTTTTCGCTCAAAACTAACAAAATCCTCAAAAGCAGTAAATTCAACTATTGTATCAAATCTTTTAGATATAGCACCGAACAACATTCCACATGTTTTCATCTAAAAATCTTTTAAAATTTTTTAGGGTATGTTAAGTAACTTTAAAAACTTGAAGTTATAATGTTTTTTAGCACTTTTTTAATAAATTTTAGTAGTATAAATATTTTCAAGATTTTAGTCTTTTTTGTAAATTATTTTTACTTTGGTTAGATTTTAGTTAGATATTTTTTAGATTAACAGAATACTTACTATTTATAATATTAAATATATTATTTTGGAGATTAAAATGTAATAGTTAATCTCCCTTTATATATTGTAATTTGTTTCTCTAATATATAATCTGATTTTTCAAATTTATAAATCTAATTTCATATAAATAGATGTATCCATTGGACTATTGTTGTAACTGTTAATTTCATAAAATCCATATTTTTTATACATATGAACTGCATTTTGTAAAAAAGGTAATGTATCTAATAACATATAAGAATATCCAATCTCTTTTGCTTCTTTTATTATATTTTTTACTAAAAAATCTCCTATATGTTTTCCACGAAATTTTGTTCTTACATATAATCGTTTCATTTCACAATTTTTATCATCTATCTTTTTTAATCCTATGCAACCTGCTAATTCATTATCACAATATGCTAAATATAATCTTCCATTTGGTAGACCATATTTATTTTCCAAATTATTTAATTCCTCATCATAATTTTGAATTGTTAAATATTCTTGGAAACTATTATCGCCTTTTATTAGCATATCAGTATATTCAGTAAATAGTTCTTTTACTTCTTCTTTATATTTATATGCAAGTACTAATTTTATTTCCATTATAATCTCTCCTCTTAACATTTTTATTTTTTATAATAATTAATCCTCTCTATGTATTGCAATTTATATAATAGTTAAATTACCTTATGTGTTTTTTATATTATTTATTTTCTTATACTTTTTATAATTTCAGTAGATTTTATTTTATTATCTATTTTGTTTTTAATTGTACTTAAGAAATTGTAAGTTGTCTTTATGCTAATCTTTTTTAATAAATCTGTAAAATCATTTATTTCAATATTTACTAGTAAACTCCTCATAAAATTGTATTTCTTCATCTTCTGTGGTTTCTTTAACTGAAAATTCTTGCAGATCTTTTTTCATATTTTCATATATTGTATCTTTTTTATATTTATTACAAAAGACAGTATGAACCATACCACCTACTCCACATGTAATTGCATAATATTCTTCGCATTTTTCTAATGTTATTCTTGCTAAACCATTAAATTCTTCATCTTTTTCTATTATTCCATTTTCAGAGCCATTTGTTCCTATTGTTTTTCCATCATCTATAATCTCCCACATTTTATTACCTCCTCGATAACTCTACTATTTTTTTAACATATCTCTATTTTTATTATTTAATGGATTAAATTCTATTAAATTTCCTTCCTTATCTTCAATATATATTTTTCCACAGTTAGTACATTGATATATTAATCTAGTTTTTTCTATTATCGTTTTTCTCATCTCCATACATAGTTTTCCTTTGTCTTGATTTCTTTCTTCGATATAGCCGTCAATTTTTTCCATTACTTCATGCCAATCTTCATCAGGAATATAATGAGCTTTATAACTTAAAGCATCTGTAATATCTAATATTGTATTTCCACAATTACACTTCATCTTCATTTTTTTGTTCCTCCCTACAAATTACTATTCTATTTTAATTATGATAACATAAGTCTAGATAATTTTCAATAAATATCTGGCTTTATTATTGTAAATAATATATTAATTTTTCAATGTTTTTTAATAAAAAATACACTGAAATGTATGCACTCTGCATATTATCTGTAAGTAAATAATTCTTACAGATAATTAGAAAGCTTGTCTTTCTAGATGTTTTCAGGAAATGCTCTGCTTTCCTTATCCTGCCATTAAATCTTTCTAAAATTTAATGGAAATCAAAAAAAGAGAAGTATCTGAAAAAATACTTCTCAACTAGAACTATATAAGTTACTTATATATAAGTGAGATCTAAAATCTCAAATTAGATTAATCTATACTATATATTATATTAAAATTTTTAAAATATATGCAAAAAGAGTAAAGTTTTGAACCTTTACTCTTAAATCAACCTTATATATTTCTATATAAGTAAGCTCCACCTTACGTGGAAAATATTTATTAATTTAATTATACCATAATTTTAGGCAATGTCAAGATTTTTTAAAAGTCTTTTCTCTAGTCTTATCATAAATTCAGGTGTCATTTTTCCTATTTTATAAATTAAACGAGATTTGTCTATACAAGAGATTTGTCTATACAAGAGATTTGTTCTGCCTTTGCTTTAGATGGTAACTTATTTAGTTTTCCTTCTTCTAAGTCTGTTTCTAAAATCTTTTCGTGTGTATCACATAACCTATTAGAACTAGAAATTGGTATTACAATAACTGTACTTGATACACTATTTTTATATGAATCTTGCATAATAATTCCCATATGTGTATTACACAATTCTTTTCCTACATTTTGACCAAATTCTATTAAATATATTTCACCTTTTCTTGGTCTTATAGGGTGTAAGTTATTTTTTCTGTTCTTCTCAAATTGTTCAGATTTATCATTTAAGTCAAACTTATATATAAACCAATCAAAAAACTTTTTAAAATTTTTTCTATTTATATATTTAGTAACGTTTTTTATAACATACTCCAACATATTTTAAGTATTTTTCCTCCACTCTTTTTTCATTTCATTTTCTTCTCTTTCATCTATTTCTTCTTGCTCAACATCAATCAAATAAATTTTATCATTAAAAGAACCTTTTTTATTATTTTTAATTTTTCTAGCATTTTCTATATCCTCTATTGATATATTCCTATCCTTCATTATAGCAAAAATAACTTCCATTAAATCAGCAAGTTCTTTTATTGAATGTTCTTCTATAAATTCATGTGCTTCTTCAAATAATTTTTTATCTAATTCTTTTAAATACTCATCATTATTTAGAATTTTAAAATTACATTTTCTTCCTTCCATAGAGTTAATATTCTCTGGTATTCTATCTCTTACTAATTTATTATAAATATATTTCATTTAAATCATCTCCTATTTCAATCATGTTTATATGATAAAACATTTGTTTTTAAAAGTCAATAGGATTTTTAAAATTTGAGAATTTTCTATTTTAAAATTTAACATAAAATTTTGCAAAAACATTGCAAAATCCTGCAGTATACTTTTAAAAATTAACTTGCTATACTTTTTATAAATATATTTTACTTAATGGAGGTATACAAATGTGTAGTAATAATTCGCAAAAATATTATAAATCTATGTTTAAAAATTATCCTGATGTTGTAAATGTTAAAGAACTACAATCAATGTTAGGTGGTATTAGTAAAAGGCTAGCCTATCACTTATTAAGAAATAATATTATTAAATCCATTAAAATCGGTCGACAATATAAAATTGCTAAAACTGATGTAATTTTATATCTTACTGAAAAAAATTGCTCATAACTAGATTTTCGATTAAATCTATGCTATTATAATTCCAATATTATAAATAGTAGGTAAATTCAATTCTGTTATGAACGGAAGGAGTTATTTATGCAAAATATAACAGAAAACCTACGTAAAACAAATATAACTGTTAGTTTACACGAAAAAAATAATATATATCAAGCAGTAATTAATTATAAAGATGATAACAATAAAAGGAAACAAAAATGGGTATCTACTGGGATTAAAGTCGCTCGTGGTAATAAAAGACTGGCTCTACAAAAATCTGAAGAATATAGAGAGCAATTTGAAAAGTTTTTTAATTTGAAAGAACGTATTAAACAAGAAAATGATGAACAGGCTAAAATGTATATGCTATTTAGAGAAAAATTGCATATAATGGATTCTCGTAATTATTATGATGAAAATATTCTTTATTTCGACTACCTAAAATTATGGATTGAAAAAGTAAAAAGTAATCTTGAATTAACTACTTATACATCTCATTTGCAAATGATTAATTCAAGAATTAAAAATTATTTTACTTTAAACCCTATTAAGCTATTAGAGCTTGAACCTATACATATACAAAATTTTTATGATATTTTGTTAGCTGATGGACTAAAACCTACTACTGTTATTCGTTATCATGCTATTATTAGAAAATCACTTGATTATGCTTTTAAAAATGATTTAATTGT
>CANSII010000018.1 GCA_947646915.1 uncultured Clostridium sp.
TGTCTCTTGTGTTTCTTGAGTTGTCTCTTGTGTTTCTTGAGTTGTCTCTTGTGTTGTTTCTTGTGTTCTTTGTCCTAAATTATTTCTTAAAGCTCCTTTATAGTTATCAATATCCTTTTCACAACCTTTAATTTGTTTATCCAACTTTTTAATTTTTTCATCTACATCTCTCTTGTCATTATCTATAGCAGAACTATCAACAACCAACTTTCCTTTTTTATCAATATTTACATTATTATCAATAAGCTCATCTAATTCATTTTCTTTAATACCAATTTTCTTTCTTTTTACATAATCTCCTAGTAAAGTTTTATTTTTTTTACATTTTGTTTCCATTTGTGGTATTAAATTTTTTGTTATATCGTCATATTTGTTCATATCTGTATATACATATACATTTGTTTTTGGATCAATGTAACGAAGTTTTTCACTCTCTTCTTTTAATTTTTTTAATTCTTCTTTTGCTACTGCAATACCTTTAATATAATTTAAAGTTGGTTGCTTTTTGCCTAATTCTTTTAATTTTTCTACTTTTCCTTTTTTCTCTTCTATTTTTTTTCTTTCTTTTTCCAATTTTTCTTTGTCTTTTTCTAATTTTGTTTTATCTTTTTCTTTACTCTTTATTTTTCTTTCATATCTTTTTTGTAAAACTTCTTCCTCAATATATTTTTTTAACTCTAGATTTTGTTTTAATTGTTCAATTTTAAGATTTATATCATTTTGTAAAGCTAAAACCAACTTTTTATGTTTTAATAATTCTTCTCTTACCTTTAAAATTTCATTATCCTTTGCTTTTACATCTTCTTTTAGTTTTTCTATCTTTACTGTATCTTTAACATTTTTCCTATTTTCTTTTTCTAAGTTGGCCTGTAATATAATTTTATCCCCAAATAAATTTTCTGACTTTATTTTTAATGCGTCAACTTCTGTTTTTTCCTTTTCTAAGTTTTCTTTAAGTGCTTTATATTGTATATTAATTATTTCTAACGTAGCCATATTATAAAATCCTCCTTTTAATTTTTAACTTAATATTACATTTTACATTCTAAGATTGTATTGCTTCATTACAAATACTTATTGCATCATTTATTTCATCTAATAAATTATCAACTTCAACTTTCAAGTCAATAATTTCATCAACAGATAAATTATTTAATAATTCCTCTGATATGTTTAAATTTTTATTATCCATAAAAATCCATCTCCTTCCTTATTTTTCAAAAAAAAATTTTATTATTTTCACCATAGTAAAAAAATCTAAAAAGTTCCAATTTATTACATTACTAATTAAAATTATAACACTTATATTGAAAAATTGCAACAACTTTATGTAAATTTGTCAAAAACTTAATAAAAATGTAATATTTTGGTAACAATTGTAATATTGTAAACAAATGCTATTTTTCTCATTTTATTATTACTATATTGTTAAGTCGTCATCTATATCATCAATCCAAATATCCCCCACAATTTTATTAGGTATTTTGTTATTTTCTGTTTTTATATTTTTCTGATGGAGACTTTGTTGAAACTTTAAAAAATCAGGATCTATATTTGTTGTCTCTAAACTTGCAAAAACATACTCTTCACTAGTATTATTAAAATTTTTTCTAAAACTTCTTTCTATTTTTTTCGTACTGACGTTCCCATCTACAAATTTATTCTCTATAAATATGCTTTTTTCTTTTTTCTTTTTTATTTTCATATAACTTAATCCTTCCTTTTAGTTATTCTCTATAAATAAATTCTTGATTAGTATATAAATTATTCTTTTATCTCAAATTTATTTACATAAAATATTTGACTATTCTTATTTTAACACAATTTTAAGAGATTATCAATACTTCTAATTTTTAAGTTTCGTTTTTTTATTTTTCAAGCTTTATTATAGAAAAAAGATATATATTATAAAGCGAGTTTGACAGTGAGTCGTTATTCACTTTAAGTCATTATAGTGTGTCTCTAAGGTTTGATTGTTCAATATCTTAATCGCCTTGGAAAACAGAGCTGAATAATATATATCTTTTTTCTATATAATATATCTTTTGCAAAAAGCCGAAACTTAAATTCTAATTTTTTAAATTCTCTAGATAAATGCTAAACTCCTTTGAGCCAATTTCAAATATCTATCTTTTTTATCTTTAATTTTATTACCTTGAAGTACTGGTAAAATACCAAAATTTGCATTCATAGGTTGAAACTTATCATTATCAGAAGAAATATAATTAGCAAGGCTTCCAATAACAGTATAATTTGAAAAAACAATCTTTTCATCAATACCCTTAAATTTATTAATAGCATTTAAAGCAGAAACCAATCCAGAAGAAATTGATTCAACATAACCTTCAACACCTGTAATTTGCCCTGCAAAATAAATATTATTATTAGATTTTAAATTATATGTATTATCTAATAATTTAGTTGAATTAATATATGTATTTCTGTGCATTACTCCATACTTAAAAAACTCTGCATTTTGTAGCCCTGGTATTAAACTAAAAACTCTTTTCTGTTCTCCAAATTTTAAATTTGTCTGAAAACCAACCATATTATACATTGTTCCCTCAGAATTATCCTGTCTTAATTGAACAAGTGCATATGGTCTTTTTCCTGTTCTTAAATCATCAAATCCAACTGGCTTTAATGGGCCAAATCTTAATGTATCTATCCCTCTTATTGCCATAACTTCAATTGGCATACAGCCTTCAAAAATCTCTTTCTTTTCAAACTCATGTAAATTTACTACTTCCGCTTCTACAAGTTCATTCCAAAACTTTTCATACTCCTCCTTGTTCATTGGTAAATTAATATAGCTCTTTTCCTGACACTCTTGCCTATTTTTCCATTGTTCAATTGTTTCATCCTTTTTCATTTCTTGTTCATATCTATTACCATAAAAAGCAACATCAAAATTTATACTATCTTTACCAATAATAGGAGCAGCAGCATCAAAAAAATACAATTTATCTTGTCCTGTTATTTTTGCAATCTCTTTTGACAACACTTCTGATGTTAATGGACCTGTTGCAATTATAACAATTCCATTTTTAGAATTAATTTCTTCATCACAATCCACATTTTGAACCTCTTTGTGGATAACCTCTATTAAAGGATTATTTTCTATAACTTCAGTAACTCTTTTTGAAAAAGTCTCTCTATCAACCGCTAAAGCTTGACCTGCTGGAACTTGAGTTTCATCCGCAATTCTAATTAACAATGAATCTAATCTTCTAAGCTCTTCTTTTAATAATCCGCAAGCATTTGTAAGCATATTAGATTTAAAAGAATTACTACAAACAACTTCAGCTAAATTTTTATTTGAATGTGCTTCTGAATATTTAATTGGTTTCATTTCATACAATTTTACTTTTACACCAGCTTTTGCAATTTGATATGCAGCTTCACAACCAGCTAAACCACCACCAATTACTGTAATAAAATCATTCATTTAACTTTTCCTCCTATATATTATTTAACGAAATTGCTGATATATAAATATTTATGTAGTATCGAGTGTAACTGGAGAATATTTAGAAATTCTTATAAAATATAATGAGGAAGTGTTCACGTTGCCTTTGATATATGGGCAAGAAGATGAAAGAGGCTCGTTATATTTTACTAGAATTTCTTAATATTCAAAAGGCTAACCGAGATTCAAATAAATATTTATATATCAGCAATTTCGCTATCAAACTAGAATAACAGTAGTCTAATTAAAATTTATGAAAATAGTTTCATAATATCATCTTTTGAAAGTTTATTAATAAAAGTAGTCTGAGTACTAAGCATATTATCAGTAAGTTCAGCCTTCTTCTGTTGAAGCTCATAAATTTTCTCCTCAATAGAATCCTTAGTAATAAGCTTATATACCTGAACATTATTCTTTTGACCTATCCTATATGCTCTATCAGTAGCTTGATTTTCTGCAGAAATATTCCACCAAGGATCATAATGAATAACCATATCTGCGCCAATCAAATTCAAACCAGTTCCACCTGCTTTAAGAGAAATCAAGAAAACTTTAATATCCTTATTTTGATTAAACTCATCAACAAGACCTATTCTCTCATCAACCTTTGTAGATCCAGTCAATTTAAAATATCTTATATCTTTTTCAATCAACTTTTTCTCAATTATATCAAACATTGAAGTATATGTAGAAAATAGAAGTATCTTATGTCCTGCTGTTATTCCATCTTCTATAATTTCCATACATTGTTCTAATTTACTACTTTCTTCATTATAATCTTCAATAAATAATGCTGGATGACAGCATATCTGCCTTAATCTAGTTAATGCTGCTAAAATCTTTATTTGACTTTTTTCATATCCATTCATATTTATTTCTTCTTGCAATTCATTTTTTGCTTTTAATAAATATGATAAATAAATTTTTCTTTGTTCTTCTCCCATTTCATTATTTAAAACTGTAATTGTTTTTTCTGGTAATTCTGTTAAAACTTCTTTTTTAGTTCTTCTTAATACAAATGGCTCTATTAACATTTTTAATTTCTGCATTGCTTTTTCATCTTCATCTTTTACAATTGCAGTTTCATATGAATTTTTAAATTCTTTATAACTAAATAAATATCCTGGCATTATAAAATCAAATATAGACCATAATTCTGCAAGCGAATTTTCTATTGGTGTTCCTGTTAACGCATATCTTGTATCAGCATTAAGCTCTTTTATTGCTTTTGCATTTTTTGTATTATTATTTTTTAGATATTGTGCTTCATCTGCTATTATATATCTGAAATTATATTTTTTATCTTTATATGCTTCTATATCTCTTTTTAGCAAATCATATGAAGATATTATTACATCATATTTCTCTATGTTTTCTATAATCTCTTTTCTTTCTTCTGCGGTTCCTCGTATTACTTTTATTTTTAAATTTGGTGCAAATTTTTCAATCTCGCTCTTCCAATTCAATGCTAATGAACTGGGTGATACTACTAAACTTGCCTTATTTTCTTCATTTAACTTATTTTGTTTATAATTTAAAAATAAAGATATTATTTGTATTGTTTTTCCAAGTCCCATATCATCTGCTAATATTCCACCAAATTTGAATTTATCAAGAGTTTTTAACCACTTAAATCCTGTTCTTTGATATGGCCTTAATGTATTTTCTAATTCTTTTGGTATTTGTTCTTCTTCATCTAATGTTTCTTTATCTAAGCCGTTTATAATATTTTTAAATTCTTTATTTTTTGAAATTTCTGTTCCTTTAATTTGTTTTAATAATTGATTTAGATATAAAGTTCTATTTACTGGAAGCCTTAAAGATCCTTCTTCTAATTGTTTATAATCTATATGTGTTCCTGCAACTAGCTTATCTAAAAATTCTATTTCATTATTATCTTGTAACTCTAAAAAACTTCCATCTTTTAGTCTATGATATTTCTTTTTTAATTTATATTTCTTCATTATGTCTTCTAATTCAGTTGGATCTATATTTAATCCTGTTAAATCAACAGATAACAAATTATTTTCAACTCTTACTCCTAATGAACTCATTTTAGGTTTTGTTATTTCTTTTGATTTGAAGTTTTCTGTTACTAATACTTCAAATTTCTTCATGTAATAATTTATATCATTTGCTAAAAATTCATATATCTTTTCTTCATTTGGTAATATAAATCTTAAATTATTAACATCATACATAAAACCAGTTTTTCTAAATATATTTAATGCTTTTGTTTCTTCTATTACATTTCTTGTATTTTTAAATTGTTTCTCTTCTTCTGAATTTAGTGGGTTAAACTCTTTTTCTCCATAGCACAATTTTACATCTGCTATAATATAGTCATTTTCATCAAAATCTAAATATACTTTTACTCCTAATTTTTCTGGTTCATACTCTTTTATTTCTTTTTCAATTTTATCATCTATTTTTATAGCATTTTTTACTCGTGGTATTATTACTGAAAATAAATCTCCCAATTCTTCTTTCCCTAATGATACTGAATTATAATAGTTTTCCCTAAATATACTTAATAGCTTTAGATTTGTCTCTTCAAATTCTTTTGTACATCTATATAAATTTTGATCTGTTAAAACATATTTATATTTTTTCCCTTTTAATATATTTACATTTTGGATGTCAAAATTAGCGACTATCTTATATTCATTTTCTTCTGATTTTTCTAAAATAAAATCCATTTTTGGATTTTCATCTATAAATAATGTTATTTGTTTAGCATAATCTTTTTCAATTTGTATTGTTTTATTTTTAAAAATTTCAAATAATTCATCTATTGCTGTATTTCCAATTATTATACTGTTTTCACTTAGTGCTTTTCCATAATATCTGTAATTTGAATTTGCACTTGAATTTGTGTATCTTATTATCTCAGCATATTTCATTATAAAATCTAAAATCTCTCTATCTTCTTCTCTAAACATCTCTCTTTTATGCACAAATTCTAATTTATCTCCATATTTAAAATATCCTTGATTTATCATTCTTTCATAGAATTCTGACAGATTCTTTAGTTTATACATTCTTTTGTCACCAATTTTGAATTCTATTTTCATTTCTCTTGTATATCTATCTAATAATATTTGAGGTTCTATTTTTATTGTTCCTTCATTTTTTTGTTCAACTTCTATTTCTGAATCTATTTCTTCTAATTCTTCATTATATAATGTTTTTACTATTTGATTAAATCCTGCATATTTATTTGATGTCATATTTTTATGGTATTTATCTTCTATTCTAAAATCTTGAAATTCTAGCATTGTTGCTAATGTATGCTTACATACTCCATATGTATTATAATAATCTATACAATCACAGCTTATATCTTCTATTTCACCATTATTTACTTTTATATGTGTTTCATATAATTCATTTCCATCTACTTGTGCATGTATCTCAAAATTATCTTGATCGTAATAATCTACATTTGTTATTTCTACTCTTCCTTCATTTTTATACCTTTTTGCTCTTACTTCCCTTGGTAATCCTGCTTCTGTGACTAGTTCTTCAATTATATTTTTATTTACTTGCATTTTTCTCTCCACTTTTTCTTTCTTGATGTATTATTATATTATTTATTACAAAATTTTGCAATAAATTTTTTAGTTAAGGTTTTAGTTTTTTTATTTTTCAAATTTGATTATAGAAAATAGATATATTATTTTTCAATTTAAAAGGCAGGTGTCATCCCTGCCCAAAAGATTACTCTTCTTCATTCTCTCTATAATATTTTGCAATTAATTCATCAAGTTCAATACTTAATTGATATATAATGCTATAATCCTCTCCATCTTCTATACTTTTATTTAGTTTATCTCTTAATTTGCATATTTCTTCATTTAACATATCAATCACTCCTTTTTATTGTATAAGAAAAATCAATATTTTTGATATACAATTTATACTTGTACACAATTTTTACTTTTGTAAGATTAGCATGCGAACAAAGGTCATGGTATGAAACTAATCTAATAATCCAAAATGTTTTTTCATACTTCTTTTGTTCTCTCATTAATAGTATAATTATAAATTAACATATTAAGTTCCTAAAGTCAAGTATTTTCAACGGTTTTTAACAACTTTCGTATGACTGAGTTCGATTTTTTTCGACATCAAAAATCATAATAATACGGCATAAAATATTTTTATATATTTATGCCGTAAATTTTACATTATTTTTTTCTAATTTTTTACAACAGATATTATCATATTTTTCTCATTAAATACATCTTTTAACACCTGATTTAAATATTCTACATTTAATGTATCTATTTCTTCTAAATAATCAAAACTATTTATACCTTTAAAGAAATCATTTAAAAACATTCTAGCAATACTTGTTACATCATTAAATTCTTTAACATATTCACCATAAATAGTTCTTTTTACTCTTTCAAAATCTTGCTCATTTACCCCATTTTTAATAACTTTTTTAATTTGATCTTTAAACATATTAAATAATTCTTCTGGATTGTTCGATTGTCCTGTTATTAAAATAAATGCGTAATTTTTGTCGAATTCGTATTCTATACTTGGCGCATCATAACTATTTCCTATATCATATAGCTTTTTATATAATTCTGAACTTCCTCCTATTAATAGATTTAGTAATATTTCAATAGCTATGTGTTTTTTTACCTTTTCTTTTTCATCTACTGGTTTATCTTTTATTCCTATTGTATATAATGGCTTACTTACTTCCATTTTTTGTTCAACTTTTTCTTTTACGATTTCTTGTGGTTCTTCTTCAAAGATTCTTTTTATCTCACCATTAGCTTTGATTTCTATAAGTCTTGTTTTTATTTCTTCTATTAATTCTTTTGGCTCAAAGTCTCCACATACCACCATTGCCATGTTTGATGGATTATAAAATGTATTATAACATTTATATAATATATCTTTATCAATATGGCTTATTGTTTCTGCAGTTCCTGTTATATCTAATTTTACAGGATTTTTATGATACATTGCCTCTAAGGCATTTAGATATACTTTCCAATCTGGATAATCATCGTACATTGCTATTTCTTGGCCTATTATTCCTTTTTCTTTTTCTACATTTTCATCAGTAAAATATGGATGTTGTACATAATCCATAAATTCATCTAATGCTTCATAAAAGTTGTCTGTACATTCATATAAATATGCTGTATGATTATTTGTTGTATAAGCATTTGCATTTACTCCTAATGATGTTAAAACATCTAAACTATTTCTGCCATTTTCTTGTTCAAACATTTTATGTTCCAAAAAATGTGCAACCCCTTTTGGTACTTCTGTTACTTCTGTTTCTCCTGGTACTATAAATGTACTGTCATTTGATCCATAATTTGTTCCCCATATTATATATTTTTTTTGTATTCCTTTTTTAGGTATTATCATTACAGTTAATCCATTTTCTAATTTCTCTATATATAACTTTTCTTTAACTCTTAAATTCTCTATTATTTGCATTAGCCTTCCCCCTTTAAAAAATATATTGTGTTTATTTGAACTTTGTTTGCTACATTTAGAATTTTCTGTTTATCTACCTCTTGTATCTTTTTTATATAATCTTCAATACTATATTTCATTTCTGATAGTTCTTGTCCAAAGTTATACATTATCTCTGAATCTTGTTCATCATCGATTGCTTTTATTGAAGCAATAATTCCTTGTTTTGCTTCTTCTATTTCTTCATTAGAAAAGTTTCCATTTTTCATTTCTTCTAGTTGTTTTTTTATTATTTCTACTGCTTTATCATAATTTTGTATTTCAATTCCACAATTAATAAATATATTACTTTTAAATCTGAAATAACTTGAACTTGCAGTATATGCTAAACTTGCTTTTTCTCTAACATTTTGAAATAATTTTGAATTTGCACTTCCTCCAAGTATACTATTATAAATCATAACATCATATTTTAAATCTTCTTTATCTGTATTCACATCTAGTCCTATAACAAGCTTACCTTGTGTTATATCCATTGTTTCTTGTATTATATTTTCTTCTTTTTGCTCCTTATTCTCTATTTTTGGTAATATATACTCAGGTTCTCTTTCTTTTAATTTTTTTATATTTTCATTTTCCAAAACTAATGTTTCAATACTTTCATCTATAATTCCTGATACAAATATATCTATTTTACATTTATTTATTAGTTCTTGATAATATTGATATAAATTTTTTTCGTCTATCTCTTTTAAATCGTCTATATATCCATATCTATATAATCCATATGGCTTGTCTTTATACATTTCTTCTATACATCTATTTTGTGCATATTTTGCCTTATTATCTATTTTTCCTTCTATTACTTGTTTTAAGTTTTCTTTTTCTTGTTCTATATATTCTTTTTTGAATGCTCCATTTTCTGTATATGGATTAAATATTATTTCTAATATTTTTTCAATTGATGTTTTTAACATATTTTCATTTTCTCTTGGTAAAAATTCATCATTTACTGATTCTAAATAGAATTTTAGTATTTGGTTGTCTCCTGTTTTGTCTACTCCACAGTCAAAACTTGCTCCATACATTTCTTCTAATTGTTTATTTATTTCTTCTTGTGTTGGCATATTTACTGTTCCTCTTCTTACTATTGCTGGTATTATCGCATTTTTTGTTACTGTTTCTTTCTCTAGTTTTGTTGTCATCATTACTGCTATTAAGTTTGTTTTGAATTTGCTTGTTTCTATAGTGTGTAGTTTTATTCCTTTTTTTAATTCGCTTTCTTTATATTTCATATTATTCCTCTCTTTCTTTTTTTATTTAGTTATTAATAGTTTAAAGTTAATTTTATTTTTTACTATTCAAATCTAACATTAATATAAAAGGGTTATAAATATAATATTTAATAGTGAGTTACAAATCCAGTATGCGTTAGCTGAACGGAAATCTTAAATATTATATTTATAACCCTTTCTATAACTATTTTTAATGCTGTGAATAGTAACTTTATTTTTACTTTTTTATATTTTATCCTTTTTTTTACTTATAATACTTTTATTTTATTATTTATAACTTACTTTTGAAGTTTCTAATTTGTGATTGTTTTTGCTATATGACTTTAAAATCAAAAACAGAATATATAATTAAACATCTATGTATTAATAAAACATTTCTATAATAGAAAGTCAGCATGACTTTCCTATTATATAAAAAAGTGAAAGCTAAAGAAAAATTCACTTTTCCCCTAAACTTTCACTTCTTTAATAGTATAGAAAAAATTTTAATTTTTTCCATAGATTAATATTTTTAAAATTTTCTTTTTCTTGCAGCCTCTGATTTTTTCTTTCTTTTTACGCTTGGCTTTTCATAATGTTCTCTTTTTCTTACTTCTTGTAAAACTCCATTTCGAGCACATTGTCTTTTAAACCTTTTTAAGGCATCTTCTATATTTCCATTATTAACTTTAATTTCTGACATTTATATTCCCCTCCTTCCGGTCATACGAAAATGTATGTGGGATTTCTTCTTTAGGTTAAAAATTATATTCTTAGCCTGACCCTTTATACCAACATATTATACATTATTATTATATATATTGTCAATAGGAATATTTTTTTTAAGTTTCGGTTTTTTGCAAAAATCATATTATTTAAAAAAAGATTATAGTTTATAAAAAACTAAATTTTTTTAATTAGCCTTTAAGGCTATTCTTCTATACTTTTTAAGTTTTTAAATATGGATCTCTTGTGTATCTCTATGTGACTAGTGACATATGCCTCCACTATGGACTTTCACCAATTAGTCAAATGACATGCTAATCACATCAGCAGAAAGACCCAGTCTTAATCGACTAGGTCTCCACACTCTACTGCACAGTTTCAAAAAATATCTCTTTTACGTCTACTACATATCGGAAGCTTTTTTTCTCGTCCTCTGTTAGATCTTCATATCTTTTCTTCGGATGATATCCACCATTCTGCTGAACCATAAACTCATATGGATATTCTTCTTCATTAAATTCATTACCCTCGTCTACTTTTTCAAAAATCTCCACGCAAACGTTGTCTTTAAAAAGCATATATTTATCAGAAATCGCCACCAACTCTCCGAGATAGGCTACTTGTGCAAAGCATCCATATCCCTTATCGTTTATAGTACTATCCTTGACAAGGGAATGGATTAGCGTTCCGTCGGTTAGAACTCTTTCCTGCACATTATCAAAGCTATATATCATATCACTTTTATTGCCGAAGCAACTGAATTGTGCTATGACTTTTTTTCCCTTTGTAATTTCAAGCTCTTTTTCAGCAACTGTTTCCATGCTTTTTTCAGCAGTTGTTTCCATACTTTTTTCTGTGCTTGTTGTTTCGTTTAACTTAGATGCAGAATTGCTACATCCAAACAAAACGAACGTTGTTACTACAGTTACCATAATTGTTGTTATTAATTTTTTCATGCCTTTTACCTCCTATGGCTATTTTTGTTGTAAATTTTTAACAACTCTATATTTATTATATAATATTTACATAAATTTGTCAACATTTCCATTATTTTTTTACGTTTCGTTCGGTTTTTTATTTTTCAAACTTTATTATAGAAAAAAGATATATATTATAAAGAGAGTTTGACAGTGAGTCGTTATTCACTTTAATTCATTATAGTGTGTCTCTAAGGTTTGAATGTTCAAAACAGAATCCTAAATTGACATTGAAATAATTTATAAAATCATATATAATTAAAAAAATACTAACTAGGAGAAGAATATATAATTATGGAAATATTATTTAAAAACAAAACTCAATACACGAATGAGGTATATCAAAAATATTTAAACTTTCACCAAGCAAAATATGGTTTAAAATATAACTTATATACATTATTGTTTGTATTTTTAATTTGCTTTTGCATTGTATGTAATCTTATATATAAAAATTATGTTATAATTTTCACATTTTTATTAGCCTTTATGATTTTTATTTGTTGGAGATACTTTTCTCCTCTTAAAAAGATTGATAAAGAATTTAAATCTGAAAAATTTCAAAGAGAAAAAATATTTATATTTTGCTTTTATAAAAAATACTTCACTGTATCTGATAGAAGGAGATTAATAAAAGTATCATATTGGAAAATATATAAATTTTTTGAGACTGACGAATTCTTTTATATTTATATAGATAAAAATCATGCTTTTTTACTAAAAAAAGATAAATTTTCTATTGGAAATACTGATGATTTCAATACCTTTTTAAAAAGAAGGAGTTGGAGGCTTAGCCTCTAATCCTTCTTTTCAAAATTCACTTGTACTTTTCCTATACCTGCTTCCAATTTTATATCTGTTTTTCCATCTCCTATAACTTGATTATCATGAACTTTTTGTCCATCTACAATACAATTGCCAATACCTGTTTCTGCTTTTATTTTGTAATCTTCTTTTGTTCCTATTAAATTAACTTCTAAATTTCCCACTCCTGCTTCTAATTCAGCTTCTTCTTGTATTTCTGATCTTATAACAAAATTTCCTATACCTGCTTGAAGTTTAATTTCTCCTATTTTTCCAAATAATATTTTTGTTTCTCCTGCACCACCTTCTATGTCAAAATTATCTGTAATAATTTCATTTATAACTAATTTTCCTACTCCATTTTCTATATTTATATTTTTTGCATATAATTTTTCAATATTTGTTTCATTTACTCCTGCTCTTATATTAATTTCATCTAGTTTTACATCTTTAGGAATATATATTACTATTTCAGGTATTACTTCTGATGTTCTAAACCAACCATTTCTTTCGTCTCTGATCTTTAGTGTGCTTCCTTCTACTCTTTTATAAAACCTATCAGTTGGATTTGATACTTCTAATTTAAATGATTCTCCCTCTTTAATTTTAAGTCTACTTATATCAAGTTCTATATCTATCTTTTGGATATTTTCATATTGTTCATCAATTGAAGAAATAATCTCTGTTTCTTCACTTCTATTTCCTCTATATATTTCTAATCCTGTTGATATTCCAAATATAATGCTTATCCCTGTTATTATTGCACTAATAATTACAAAACACAAATATATTCCAAATGCTATAGCTCCATATTTTATAATTCTTTGAATTGGTGTCATTTTATATCAACACCTCCAAACATACAAAAAGCATTTACATATATTGTTGGTAAACTTTCATTATATTCATTTTTAAACTTATTTGAAACTCCTCCAAATATAGGCGTTGATTTTATTTTTATGTTTACTGCATTTGGTGCTTTTATATCTATTCCTCCAAATATAGCATTTGCATTTATTACTTGATCTTGTTTTATTATTGATTCTGATAAGTCTAGTTCAACTCCTCCAAATATTGAATCAATATTTGCTCCCTTGAATTCTTCTCCTTTGAAGCTATTTTTTATTCCTCCAAATGTTGCACAGTATTGTTCATTATTTGTTGTTTGGTCATTTATTTTTTTTATGTTATCTTTAATTTTTTTTTGAAATATATCTCTAAATATTAAGCTTAATCCTATCATTACTAAAACAAATGGTATTATTAATTTTCCTATCATTGAAAATTGTAATATACCTTGTGAACACAATAATAACACTATTCCTATTACTAACCATATAATATTCCATGTTTTACTTTCTTCTTTAAATAACCCAATAAATGCTGGTATTATTATAAATAATGTCCACCATCCTTTGAAAAATATGTTTATATTTGCTACTCCTAGTGCGTTTAGTCCTATTATTAATCCTATTATTATTAGTACTACACCCCATAAAATATTACCTATGTTTTTCATTTTTAATATCAATCCTTTCGACTTTCTCTTTATAAAATAGAATTTAGTTATAACTATTTTTACTATATTTTACACTAATTAGACAATAATTGCAATAAAATTTTACTTTAAGTTTCGGTTTTTTGCAAAAATATAATATATAGAAAAAAGATATATATTTTGCAGTTCCGTTTTCCAAGGCGTTTAAGAAACTGAAAATTCAAAGTATAGAAACACACTATAACAGGTTAAAGTGAATAACAACTCAGGTCAAACTCACTTTGAAATATATATCTTTTTTCTATTATTAAATGTATAAAATAAAAACACCGAAACTTAAAAATTTCACACTAACTATTACAAAATAATATAAAACAATCCATTTGTGACAAAGGGAGCGTCCTTTTTTGTCACACCTTGAATTAACTATAATATTCAAAAAAAATATATAATGAATTCTTTAAAAATAAAAAAAATATTAGCTTGAAATATAAAAATGTGACAAAAAGGGACGCCCCCTTTGTCACAATATCTTTCCTAATTGGTAAACCAAATAATCAATATCATCTTTTGTATTAAAATCTCCAAAAGTTAAACGTAATGCACCTTTTGCCAAATCTTGTTTTACTCCAATTGCAGTTAAAACATGTGAAGGACTACTTTCTCCTGATGAGCAAGCAGAACCTCCTGATGCACAAATTCCAACGCTATCTAGTTTAAATAGTAATTCACTTGAATTTACACCTTCTATACATATATTTAAATTTCCTGGCAATCTGCTTTCCATTGTTCCATTTACATGAATGTTTGGTATTTTCTCTTTTATACATGTTAAACAATAATCTCTTAAAGTTTTCAATTTATTTTGATACTCTTTTAGGTTTCTTTCAGCAATTTGACAAGCTTTACCTAAACCCACTATTTCAGCTACATTTTCAGTCCCTGCTCTTTTATTTTTTTCTTGATGCCCTCCATCTAAAAATCTTTCGAATTCTATTCCTTTTTTTACATATAACGCTCCAATTCCTTTTGGTGCATATATTTTATGTCCTGATAATGATAACATATCTATATTCATTTTTTGTACATCAATTGGTATACTTCCTACTGCCTGAACTGCATCTGTATGAAATATGATATTGTTCTTATGTGCAATTTGAGCTATTTCTTTAATTGGTTGTATTGTTCCAATTTCATTATTTGCACACATTATGCTTATTAATATTGTTTCATTATTTATACTATTTTTTAGTTTTTCTAAATTTATTACTCCATTACTATCTACATCAATATATGTTACTTTAAATCCTTTCTTTTCTAGGTTTCCACACGTATTTAGTATAGCAGGATGTTCTATTTTTGATGTTATTATATGATTTCCTTTTTCTTTAGTTTTATATGCTATTCCTTTTAATGCTGTATTATCACTTTCTGACCCACAGCTTGTAAAATAAATTTCTTCTGATTTACAATTTATTAGAGATGCTACTCTCCTTCTTGCTTCTTCTATTGCTCTTTTTGCATTTCTTCCTAACGTATATATTGATGAAGGATTTCCGTATTCTACACTTAAATATGGTACCATTTCTTTAAAAACTTCTTCTTTTATTTGTGTTGTGGCACTATTATCAAAATATCTTATTTTCATTTTTTAACAATTTATTCCTTCCTACTTTTTTATATATTATATTCATATACTATTATTAATTGTTAATCATATTTTTTATTTTATCTATATTTTTTATAGTTTGCCTATATCCATATTTATAGCAATTATCTATATTTTCAAATTCTAATAATCCTGTTTTATCTGTCTTAATTGTTAAAACTATATCACTATTACATAAACTTTCTTCTGATACTTTATTCCCCATTATATCAACTGCTCTCATTACTATATCCATTACACCACTGTTTTCATCAAGATTATCTGCTTCAAAATTAACACTTATTATCTTTTCTGCTCCAAAATTTCTTACTTCTAAAGAAGGTATATTGTCGAGTATCCCTCCATCCAAAAATTTATGATTTTCATATTCACATGGAGAAAATACTATTGGAAAACTACTACTTGCTCTTATTGCTTTTCCTATTGGTATTTCAGTTATATATTTAGACTTATCTTCTATTTCTTTAGGAATTAAATTTGTAAATATATATTCTTTAGAATTTTGAACGTCTACTGCTGGTATTATAAGTGGCATTTTTATATCAGATACTTTTTTTATTCCTTTTTTTAATGCAAAATCTTTTATAATATCTTCAATTTCTTCTCCTGTGTAAAATCCTGAAAAGTGTGTTTTTTTATTTGCCATAAATCCACCTATTCCACTTATTATTGATGTTGCATTTTGATTTACTAAATCTTTTGCATATCTTTTAAATAGTATGTAAATATAATATGGTGAATATCCCATTGAATATAAACCTGCCACTATACTTCCAGAACTTGTTCCTCCTATTATATCTATTTTTATATTGTTTTCCTCTAATGCTTTTAATACCCCTGCATGTGCTATGCCTCTTATTCCTCCTCCTGATAATGCTAATCCTATTTTCAAATTTATCACCTACTTTTTTTATATTATAGGAAAGTTCTCCGAATTTCTATAATATAAATATTTGTACACAATTTTATTTGCGTAAAATTGGCACATGAACAAAGACGAGGCATGTAAAGTAATTTAAAAGCTCATAATATTTTAATGATGCCTCTTTTGTTATTTTTATTATTTACTATTTTCTATGCTTTTAAACTTATTTTTGCTACTAAAATAAAGAAAATATTACCCTTATTATAGTGTAATATTTTCTTTTTGAGTTTATTTTGTATAATATATTTCTCCATTACCATAAATGACCTGATAATACTCACCAATAAATATAGGATTATCAGAATTTAGTATATAAAATGGTTCAACAATAATATCTCCATTATTATTTATTACTCCCCATTTATCGCCTAATTTAATTCCAGCAAAACCAAATTCATTTATTTCTGTAACTAAATTAATGTATATTGTAATAATATAAGAAATTGTTTATAATTTGTTTAAAATTGCATATATTATATCCATAATTTTGGGCTTAGAAAAATAACTTTTCCTTAAGTACTTATTAAGTATTTTTTCATCACATTCAAGAATCATTGAATTTGTCGCTTGTTTTATATCACAATAAATAGTATTTATTCTTTTGTTATATTTCTTAGCTATTTTGGGATAAATATTTTTAGTTAGATTTCCTTCAAATTTATCTTTAATTTTATATATTTCTATTATAGTATCTCTTAAATATTTTGTTCCATTATACGAAAAGTTATAGTTTAATTTTTTTAATTCTATATCCACTTTATTGTTTATAATTTCACTATCATTTTTTAAACTTATTAATAAATCTAATTCTTTTAATAATAAATCAAATCCATTTCCCTTTATTACATATGAAAATAGATATTCTGATTTTTTTATTTTCATTATTAAATTCATTTCCCCTGAAAATACTATTATAGAATTTTTATATTGATACATATTTTGTTTTTCAATATAATTAATTATATCAACTCCAGATAAAAAAGAAAGTTTTAAATCAAGTAAAATAATATCAACATTTAGTTCCTCTATTAAAGATAAAGCTTGTTCACCATCAAATGATATTCCACAAATTCTAATTTCTGAAAAATTTTTTGCAATAATATTAGTTATATTTCTTAATTGTTTTACATCGTCTTCAATAATTAATAAATTTAACATAAACATTCACCTCATAAATAAAGTATACTTACTTTTAAAAATTTTTAGTTAGATTTAATATACACATTTTTCCTTTTTTTCCTTTTTTTCTTATTTTTCTTCTTTTTATGATATATATAAAGTATATAAATTTTAATTCTTGTATATTGATTTAATTTACAATTTTAATATTTCACAAAATTACAAATTTGTCAATTTTTTTCACTTTTTAAGTTTCGGCTTTTTGCAAAAGATATATTATTTAGAAAAAAGATATATATTATTCAGCTCTGTTTTCCAAGGCGTTTAAGATATTGAACATTCAAACCTTAGAGACACACTATAATGACTTAGAGTGAATAACGACTCACTGTCAAACTCGCTTTATATAATATATATCTTTTTTCTATAATAAAGTTTGAAAAATAAAAAACCAAAACTTAAATTTTAATTTATGTAGTTTCTTTACTATAATAAGAGGAGGTGTATATAAAGTAATATTTAAGTAATTTAAATTTAAGGAGGATTTATAAATTATGAAAAAATTTTTCAATACTAAAAATACATTTAGTATTCTAACAATTATATTTTTTATTATCGTTCAAATAATTTTTCCAATAAAAACATTTGCCAATTTTGATGAAAAAGATAAAATGACAGATATTACTATGGTAGAAAATACAACAAGAAATTCTGCAGGTAATATTATACAGCATATATTAAATAAAACTTTTTATATAAAAAATGCTTATTCGGGTCGATATTTAGATGTATATGGTGGTATTGCAACAGATGGAACAAATGTACAACAATGTGCTTTTAATGGTGGCAATAATCAAAAATGGTATATACAATATAATGGAGATGGTACTTTTTCTTTTTTATCACAAATTAACAGTAATTATGCATTAGATGTTTATGGTGCTAGTTCAGATAATTATGCAAATATTAATATTTGGTCTTATCATGGAGGAGACTCTGAGAAATTTAAGATTTACTATAATAATTCAGTATATAAAATTGCATCAAAAATTAGTAACTATGAAAAATGTCTAGTTGTAGAGAATAGAGGTTGCTTAGATGAATCAAATATAATTCAACATACTTATAATGGTTCTTGGAATGATTTATGGATATTAGAACCTGTTTCTGTTGATGTTGATATGGGAGCAAAATATGCTATGGATAATTATGATCAAACAGTATCTGCTTATCCTCGTTGTGAGGCAGATTGTACAAATTTTGCTTCACAATGTCTTTTAGCGTCTGGTATACATTATCAAGATGATTGGAAAATTTATAGAAAAAATGATACTTATAATACGAATATAAATAGTAATTATAAGTTAAATTATAGTTGGGAAGTATCTGTGCCTGGTCCTTGGCTAACTGCACCAAATTTTAAAAATTTTTGGAGTTCAAGGATAAGTAATATATATCAATTACGTGGTTCTGAGATTGTTAATAATCCATCTTTAGCATGGAATCTTCCTATTTCACAGGGATGTATAATTCAAATGGCTGAAGCTAAAAATGGTAAAGTAGCAGATCCTCATCATACAATGTATATATCAGGCTATGTATATGATGGTACTAACAATACCTATTTATTAACTTATCATTCATATGATACTTTAGCAAAAAGCTTATTAGATGTTTGTAAAGCTAATCCTAATGAATATTTCTTGTTTTTGAAGATGATATAAAAAATAAATTTATGAGGAGGACTAATTTTAGTAAATTATTAATTATTCAATATGGTGTATTCCTCCTATTAGAGTAAAATAAAGTGAAAGGAATGAAATTTATTATGAAATTAAAGAGTAAAAAAATTATAGTTTTAATATTATTTCTAATAGTATTATTTTTAATACCAATATTTTTATTAGCTACAAAAGCTATTCTTAGTATTCCTAAAATGGATGATGCTAGTATAGCTGAAGCTAATAAAAAAGAATCTGAAAGAGTTTTTGCAGAAAAAGAAAAATTTGCTCAAGAGCATAAAAATCAAGCAGGAACTTCAATAGATATACCTCAAGTTGTTTCTTCAACAGAAGATGACGACACAATTATAAAGGAAGAGGCAAGAAAAGTTAATGAAAAATTCACAAAAACTATTAATGTTATTGAGAAATATTACCCAACTGAATATCATGATATTACAATAAAATTAGAAAAAGAATTAGAGGACAATAAAGATAAAGCAATTGATTTAAAGAATACGCCATTAACTGAAAATCAAAAATCTCTTTATTATTTAATAATAAAGATTATTGATAACAAAGAATTATCTAATGACGAACTTTATTTATTAAAAGATTTTTTAATAAATAATAAAATAGAAATAGATAATGATAGTGAATTAAGAGAAAAAGTAGATAAAATATTAAAATAAAAATAATAGTAAAGTTTCATAGGATATATAATTAAATATTTATGTATTAATAAAATTTCCTATAGTATAAAAAAGAAAATATTACCCTTATTATAGTGTAATATTTTCTTTTTGAGTTTATTTTGTATAATATATTTCTCCATTACCATAAATGACCTGATAATACTCACCAATAAATATAGGATTATCAGAATTTAGTATATAAAATGGTTCAACAATAATATCTCCATTATTATTTATTACTCCCCATTTATCACCTAATTTAATTCCAGCAAAACCAAATTCATTTATTTCTGTAACTAAATCATATTTAAAATCAACAATAACATTGCCATTTACATCTTTAAAGCCCCATTTGTCATCCTTGCTATCTGCAAAAATTTTATTATTTTTCAATACATCTATATTTTTTAATATTTTTCCATCTTTTGAAATATAAATTATACTTTCTGAATTTTTTAATAAAATATATTCATTTTTATCTTCTACTGTAGAATTTTTCATTTCACATATTTTTTCAAGATTTTCTGAATACATTTCCACTACTTTTGTTTCTGAGTTTGATGCCTGAAAAACTTTTGTTTTTTCTATTTTTTGTACTGAACTATAATTAAAGCTTAATTTTATATTATCATTTTCATCTATAACTCCTAATTTTCCATTAAAATCGCATGCAATAAAATTATTATCATTTATATATTCAATATATGTATATTGTTTTTTAGTCATTAAATTTTGATTTTTGTATATATTATATGTTGTTTTATTGTTAACAGTTTGAATATAAATCTCATAATCTGTATTTGGAACCTTTATTATTGCTGTATCTGGATCTATATTTGTTTCTTTTCCTTCAACATCAAATACTGATATTGTCTCATCATTCTTTTTTGCATAAATATATTCTCCTGTTATATCTATACTACTATACTGATATGGTAATATTGATTTCTCTTCCATTGATATAACACCATATCTTTTACCTTTTAAAGCAACTAAAAGATTATTAGTTTCATCATAACTTAATGATTGATATTCATTTGATACAATATTATTTTCATTTTTAAAAATTCCATATTTTCCATTTTCTGCAACTAATAAATATACATCTTTATCTTTAATTTGTGTAATTCTAGATAATTCATTGTATTTTGTATCTAAAATTTGTTTTCCTTTTATATTTACATATCCATATCTATATCCATCTTCTGTTTTATTACTTACTATATATCCAGATTCTTTATAACCATCTTTCTCACTATAATATTTATCTGCTTCTATCTTATCATATTCTGATTTTACCATAGTTGTACCATTTATATTTATTACACCAAATTTTCCTTCTTCTTTTACTAATAGTTCACCTTCTTTAAATTGAAGTGTATCTATGTCATCATATTTTGCCTTTGTTAATCTTTTTCCCTTATAATCCATAATTCCAAATTTATTATTATCATAATATTTTAATACAGTCTTTTCATACATTAAATCACTTGAAATACTTTCCAATCTTAATGGTTCAACTTTTTCATATTCAGTAAAAATCTCCTCAGATTTTTCATTTAAAACAATTGCATTTTTTCCATAATAACAAAAGAATACTCCTTTTTCTGGATTTGGTATTTTTACATTATCATATTTTACTTCAATAACTTTATTTCCATTTGTGTTTATTACTCCATATTTATTTTCTTCTTTTACTACAAAATACTTGTATTCTGTAATTTGTTCTATAGCATATTCTCTATTTTTTTCTTTACTTATTTTAGTTATAAAATATCCTAATATTGCTAATACTATTATTATGATTATAGCAATTATTGCTATTAATCCTTTCTTTTTCATACAAAAATCTCCCTTCGTTTTTTTATAAAAAATCATCTTTATTATACCAATTAGTTATTTTACATTCAAGTGATTTTTTTAAATAATATACTTAATATTAAAAAAACACATATCATATATAAAAAATACAATATGTGTTAAGAAATATTTACATACCTGTTACAGGCAGTCTTTTTATTATATCTTTTGAAACTTCTTGTTTGTCAACTATTTTTGGAATTTCTTCTGATTTTAAAGAATTAGTAATTGTTAAAACTAACTCTTGATTATATAGGACATCAAACTCTAATAAATCATTATTTAAAATATATCCTTCTTTAGAGTTAATTTCTTGAACAAAATATTTACCAGGAATTAAATTACTTAACAGAATCTCGCCATTAGAATCCGTTTTTAAATTTGAATAAATTACATTCTTATTCTTATCAAAAATCCTAAATTCAACATTTTCTAATCTCTCTCCTGTTTCTTTATCTTGTTTTATAATTTTAACTTTAGTTTCATTTTTATAATAAACATCATTAGCATTTCCAATTGCTTCCTCATATGTTGCAGCAGTTAATGCATAATCTTGATATGTAGAATTATCTGCCTTCCCATATAAAACTGGTTTATTATTTATATTAGTTTGTACATTTATTGTAAAATTGCCTTTTTCTGTTAAACTTTTTACTGGTATCAATATTTTAAATTTTTCTTTTTGATTAAATTCTTCTTTTTCACTATTATTTAAATCTGTTATTTTAAGCCCAGCCAAAAAACCCTCTTGAATATTATTTATTGATATTTTATAATTTGTTATTGCAGTTTCTGCACTTATTGAATATATTTTAGATACATAATCTGATTGTTTTTCATCTATTTTAAATTGTTCTTGCTCTTTATTTATTTTAATATTATTTGAAATTTGCATTTCTTTACAATTTCCAGCATCACTTAATATCTTATTTAGTGCATTTAATGTTCTATTACCTGCTTCTCCAATTGGTGAATAATCTTGTGGATTGTTTCCATGTATATAACAATAAATTGCTTGCTTTGTTGCTGTAAATGCTTCTTCTTTATTTGCACATCCTAGTTCTTCTATCGATTTATATGGATACCCATTTATAATAATTCTCCATAATTTTACATCTGTTATTGCATTATTTACTGATACTGAATATGATAAATCATTTGTTACTCCTTGTTTTGTTTTATCTAGACAATATGCAGGATAGCTTACTCCATCTTGTAAATATTGAGCATAGTATGTTTTAACTACAATTCCTTTATACATTAATAAGCTTCCACAGTCTCCACCTGATACAATATTTGCTGTGTTTATATTTACTGCTTGTACATAATTAAATAATATTAATATACTTACTACAAAAATACTTATGATTGATATAATTTTTCTAATTTACTATTACCTCCCTTTAGTTATAATTTATTGTTACTACTTATAGTCAATATTTATAACCTTTTCTATAACTATTTTAAAAGATGTAAATATTAACTATTTGTTCAATATTATTAATATATTTATACTTTACATTTCAACTCCTTGTATACATCTTCTGTAATTAGGTTCGTTTTCTACACATGTGATTAGTGTAATTCTATTATCTTCAGTTTTTTCTAAATAATTCCAATCAATATCTTTTATTATAATGTGTGTTTGTATTATATATTTTTTTTCAAAATCTCCACATTTATATATTATTTTATCTCCTTCTTTCAATTTTTTTAAGTTTGAAAAATAGTTTACTTCATATCCTCTATTATGTGCTGCTAAGCCAATGTTTCCATACGTTTTAGAAGTTTCTTCAAAATGTCCTACATATTTATCCATTGTTTCTTTTTTTGTATTTTCAGATATTGGTGCTTCTAAAGATATTGCTGGAATTATTATTTTCCAATTTGTTTCTTCTGTATTGTTTAAAATGGAATTATTATTTTGGTTTTGAATCTCTACTTTTTCTTCTTTTGTTTCTTGCTTAATATTGTTTGAGTTTAATTCAACTTGTACTGTATTTATTTTAAATATATTTATGATAGAGGTGATATTAAAATTATTTTTTTTAATTTGCTGAATAGATAGTTCCAGTAAACTAAATATTAGTATTGTTATTATTAAACTCACAATGTTAATATATCTTTTGGTATAGCTAATCATGCATACACATCGCCTACCTTTTAAATTGTTTTTATGGATTTTTAATTTTTTCGAAAAAATTTTTTAGATATAAACACTTTCGTGTATTTGATTAAAATCTATATTTATAATACTACAAATTTTTTCATTTGTAAAGGACTTTTCATCGCAAAATTCGACAAATGATTTAACTCTTGCTCCAATAAAATAATAATCTTTTTTCAATATTCTTTTTATCTATTACCTGCATTTCTATGTCGCAATTAATATTTTTTAACTTTATAAATTTAATTATAGAAAAAAGACATATATTGAAAAGTAAGTTATATTGTGTCCCCAACTTTGAATTTTCAGTGTCTTAAACGCCTTGGAAAACGAAGCTTTTAAATATATATCTTTTTTCTAAATTATTTAATATTTCAAAATACCTTAACTTAAATTATATAAATTTTTTAATTCTCTAAATCTAATTCAAAATAAAATTCAACACCACCATCTTTATTTGTAACACCATACTTATTTTTATAATTATTCATTATAGCCTTTACCAAAGATAAACCTATGCCAGTACCACCATCTTCTCTATTTCTAGATTCATCTGCTTTATAAAATCTATTCCAAATTCTATTTAAATCTTCCTGTTTTATATTATCACCTGTATTAAAAACCTTTACACATATCTTATTATTTTCACAAATCTCATTAGAAATTGTAATTATTTTATTTCCATTTACTACTTTTGTGTTTTTTATTGCATTAGTTAAATAATTTGTTATGATCTGTTCGATATAAAAATCATCTGCAAATACTTGTATATTTTCATTTTCATTAAACTGAATTTGTATATTTTTTTCATCTATCATTACTCTACACTTTGTTATAACTTCTTTTTCAAGTTCAACTATATCAAAACTTTTGTTAGAAAATTCTCTTTTACCATACTCTAATTTCATAAGTTCTAGCAATTGTTTTACAAGTTTATCCATTTTATTAGACTCATCTAAAATGACTTCTGCATAAAATTTTCTACTTTCTTCATCACTATTAACGTTCTCTAAAAGTCCTTCACTATAACCTTGTATTAGTGCAATTGGTGTTTTCAATTCATGTGATACATCTGAAATAAAACTTTTTCTCATTTCATCTAATTTAGATTTTTCTTCAATGTCTTTTTCAAGTTCAATATTTGTATCTCTTAATTGATTAATTGTCTTTTCTAGCTTATCTGACATTACATTTATACTTTTTCCTAAATCACTAATTTCATCATCTGCATCAGCAAATTTATATTTATGGCTAAAATCTAGGTTAGACATTTTTTTTGCAATATTATTTAATTCTAATATTGGCTCAGTAAATTTTTTTGATATTATTGATACTATTATTGCTGAAATTAATATTGCAATTCCTGCTATTAATACTAAAAATTTATTTGATATATCAACACTATCTTGAATTGATGTTATTGGTATTCTAATATATAACAAATATCCATTATCTAATATTCCTGAAAGCATAATATATGAAAGTCCATTTTTTACATCTCGTTGCCTTTTAATAGTGAATTTTTCACTTATTTCAACCTCTTCTCCTATATCTTCACTAAATTTTCCTATTATATCACTTATAGTTCCTATTGCTGATGAAAAATTTTTATTTGTTGTATATACAATTATTCCATTTTTATCTTTTATTAATATGTCAAAATTATTTTTTATTGATATTTTCTCTAATTCACTTTCTATATCTTTTTGATTATTTGATGCACTATAACTATAATGTTCGTTTAATCTATAATATAATGATTTTAGAGCATTTTGTTTATTATATAAATAAAATTTTTCTAATGCAAAATCATTTACTATAATAAGAAATATAATAATTAAAATAATAGTTATACTTATTGTTAGAAATAATTTTATTTTAACTGATTTAAAAATATCTTTTATTTGTGTATATATTTTCTTCATTTTATATTACAATCCTCTCTAATAATTTAGACATGTCGTTAATAACTACAAAAGTTATTACTACTGAATAATATTAATTTTAAAAAAGGAGTTTGACCTGACTCGTTATTCAGTTTAATCTGTTATAGTGTGTCTTTATAATATAAATTTTCAGTGTCTTAAACGCCTTGCAAAACGGAATTTTTTAAAAATTCATATTATTCAGCTTATATTACTTAATTATTTTACTTCAAACTTATATCCAATACCTCTAATTGTTTTAATATATTTACCTCTTTTACCAAGCTTATGCCTTAACTTTTTTATATGACTATCAATTGTTCTAGAATCTCCATAATAATCATAATTCCAAACATTATTTAAAATTTTATCCCTTGATAATGCAATATTTTCATTTTCCATTAAATACACTAATAACTCATATTCTCTTAAACTTAATTCAATATTCTTCCCTTCTATAGATATAGTCCTGCCCTCTTTATCTATTTCAATTCCACCAAATTCTTTAACTACCTTTTCCTCACCTTGAACTCTTTTTAATATTGCTTCTACACGTGCAACTAAAATCTTTGGACTAAATGGTTTAGAAATATATTCATCAACACCTAATTCGAATCCAAATAATTCATCTTGTTCTTCCCCTCTTGCTGTTAACATTATTATTGGAACATTTGACGTTTGTCTAATCTGTCTTAATACAGACCATCCATCTAATTTTGGCATCATTACATCTAATAATATTAAATTAATTTTTGATTCGTTTTCTTCAAATATTTCTAATGCTTCTTCTCCATCATCTGCTTCTAATGTACTATATCCTTTACTTACTAAAAAATCTTTTATTAGTTTTCTCATTCTTGCTTCATCATCTACTATTAAAATTGACTTATTAACCATTTTTATTCAATCCCCTTCACCCACTACATTAATTCATCTTCATTCTAACATTAAACTTTGAAAATATTGATATATCATCAATTTAATAACATTTATTTATAATTTGCAATTTACAACATATCCATACCTATTAAAAAAGTTTAAAATATAATATTTTTTTCACAGTGAATTGTACTATTTATAAATCTTAAATACTAACTAATTTAATTATATATTTTTTTTATGTCTTTTTTGTGAAAATATGCAAAAAAAGGACTACCTTCTAAAAAGATACTCCTATTTTTTTATAACAACAGACTTAGTATCATATGCAAGTTCAACATTTTCTTCATTTAAAATCTTTATTATATTAAAATTAATACATTCTTTAACTTTAATAAAACTAGCAAAATCCACAAAATCAATATAACAACATACTAATATATTCATTCCATTATCAATAATATCATCAAATCTAATCATTATTGAATCACTAATTACATTTTCATGATTTATTAGAAAATCTTTTAATCTACTTTGAACAATTTCTACCTTTTCAAGAGAAGTATCTAATTCTAAACACAAATTAGTCTTATACCTTCTTTTCTCCATTTTACTACAATTTATAATAGATTCATTTGCAATTACAGAATTAGGTATATTTACAATTGAATTTTCAGGAACTCTAACTCTCGTACTTCTAAAAGTTATGTCCTCTACAGTTCCTTCATAATCTTTAATTTTTATCCAATCACCAACAGAAAATGGCTTATCTAAAAATATAACCATTCCACCAAATAAATTTTTAGCTGTATCTTGTGCAGCAAGTGTTATAACAACACTTCCTAACCCTAATCCAGCAACCAATCCATTAAGATTATATCCTAATTCTGTTACTACTAAAAAACCTGAAATTATATATATTACAATTCTAATTGCTCTAAGTAAAAACTTAAACATTGCATCTTCTATATCAGGGCTAATTTTCTCTTTAATTTTATTAACAAAACTAGATTTTACTGTTAAACTATTTGATAAACCTTTCGCAAATATGACAATACTAACTATTTTAAATACTTTGTTTACAATAATAATTATATTTTCATCTATTCCTAATGAAATTTTTAAAAATATTATTGCTAAATATATTCCTAATAATATGTAAAAAGCTCTTAATGGAGCATAAAACGCACTTTCTTTTATAACTTTTTTATTTTTTATTTTTGGCTTAAACATTCTAATAGTTATATATGAAAGTACACTACTTAATATTCTAAATATTAAAAATATCAATATTGCTATAAGTATATCTATTATTTGAAATGTTTCTATAGCTTTAATATTATCTATAATCTCATTTATTTGTTGCATTTCTATAGTACCTTTCTAATCACTTATATATTAATCAGTAACTTACTGTTCGAAAAAGAATAATTTTTATCTCTATAATCTATTGAGTGGAAAAGGATTGTTATTTTTGACTCTTGTTTATCCCATGTAGTCACGTAATTTTTTACTTCTACTAGGATGTCTTAACTTTCTCAAAGCCTTAGCCTCAATCTGTCTAATCCTCTCACGAGTAACATTAAACTCCTTACCAACCTCTTCAAGTGTTCTAGTTTTGCCATCCTCTAAACCAAACCTCAACTTCAAAACTTTAGCCTCTCTAGGAGTTAGAGTATTCATAACATCTTCAAGCTGTTCTCTTAAAAGAGTATAAGAAGCAGCATCATGAGGAGCAGGGCTATCATCATCTTGAATAAAATCACCTAAATGACTATCTTCCTCTTCACCTATAGGAGTTTCAAGAGATACAGGATCTTGTGCTATTTTTTGAATTTCAACAACTTTCTCTACAGGTATTTCCATTTCAGCAGCAATTTCTTCTGGGCTTGGTTCTCTTCCTAATTGTTGTAAAAGATGTCTTGATGTTCTAATTAATTTATTAATTGTTTCAACCATATGAACTGGAATTCTAATTGTTCTAGCTTGATCTGCAATAGCTCTTGTAATAGCTTGTCTAATCCACCAAGTTGCATAAGTACTAAATTTAAATCCTTTTGTATAATCAAATTTTTCTACAGCTTTTATTAATCCCATATTACCTTCTTGAATTAAATCTAAAAACATCATTCCTCTTCCAACATATTTCTTTGCAATACTTACAACAAGTCTTAAATTTGATTCTGATAATTTTTGTTTTGCATATTCATCACCTTCAAGTATTTTTTGTGCCAATTCTGCTTCTTCATCAAAAGTTAAAAGTGGGATTCTTCCAATTTCTCTTAAATACATTCTTACAGGATCGTCAACACTTATTCCATCAAATGTTGCTTCTGTTATTTGATCTAATTTTAAATCTTCAACTTCTTTTAAGTCTTCAATGTCTGGTTCTTCTTCAAATTCATCTGGTAATATATCTACACCAATTTCTTCAAACGCATCAAAAACAGAGTCAATTTCTTCTGGATTTACATCATTTAGCTTTGTTGCTAAGTCTCCATATGTCATATTTCCATTTTCTTTTGCTTCTTCAATTATTTTTGTTATTTTTTCCTTATCTTCTTTATTTAATTGACTTTCTTTTTCCCTTTTCTCTGTTATTTTTTTGACCTTTTTTGTTTCTTTTACTTCATCAATATTTTCTTGTTTTTGATTTTTGTTTGTCATTAAATTCACCCCTATTAATTTTTTTTGGTTTTTACCATACTATTAAGTTCTTTCATTAATTCCATTTTTTTATCATTTTCTATATCAGAATTTAATAATTTTAAAATTTCTAATCTTCTATTATTTGTTTTTTCTTTTTCATATACTTGTATAATATCATCTATTGCTTTCTCTAAATTATCTATACCATAATCTACAGCCATTATCTTTGTTATATGATTTTGTTCATCATCTTCTAATTTATCAATAATACTGTTAATATTACTATCTCCTTTTTCTAATTCTTCATACAACTTTTGTGCAATTTTTTTGTTAATTTCATATTTAAAATCTTCAACTTTTATATTTTGTTTGATTATTTCATATATTCCTTTATCACCATTTAATAATATTGATATAACAGTATTTTCTCTTTTCTTTATGTCTTCTGATATTTGATTTTCATCTATTTTTTTATGTGTTGTTATAGGCTTTGTTTTTTCCAATACCTTGTCACTTTTATTATCTTTATATATAAGCTTATTTACTTCTGCATATATTGATTGTTCAGAAATATTATAGTTCTTTGCAATACTATCTATATATATTTCTCTTTCTATTTTATTATCTTCTTTCGCTATCAATTTTGATACTTCATTTAAAAATATGATTTTATCTTTTACATTTTCTAAGTTTAAGCTCTGTTTCAATAATTTTACCTTAAATTCTACTACTGAAAGTGCCTTTTCTACTAATTTACCAAATCTAGCATTACCATATTTTAATATATATTCATCAGGATCTTTTGCCCCTTCTATTTGTAAAATTCTAATGTCACACCCCATATTTTGTAAAATTTCTAATGCTCTCAATTTTGCTTGTAATCCTGCCTCATCAGAATCAAAACTTAATATTATTTGCTCAGAACTATTTCTTAATAATCTAGCCTGTTGTTCTGTTAATGCTGTTCCTAATGGTGCAACTACATTTGTTACACCTCTTTGATGAAGTGATATTACATCCATATATCCTTCAACAACTATTATTTTTTTAGTGTCACCTCTTTTAGCAATATTTAATCCAAATAAGTGTCTTCCTTTACTATATACTATATTTTCAGGTGAATTTATATATTTAGGTTTTGAATCATCTAATACTCTTCCACCAAAAGCTATTACTCTTGATCTAACATCCATTATTGGAAACATTAATCTATTTCTATACCTATCTATAAATTGTCCTCTTTCATTTTTATTTACCAAACCTGATTCTAATATTTCTTTTTCTTGAAAACCTTGTCTTTTTAATTCTTGAAATAATTCATCAAATTTACCTGAAAATCCTATTTTGTATGAATTTAAAGTTTCTCTATTTAATTGTCTTTTATTTACATATTCTTGTGCAATTTTTGCTTTTGTTTGAAATAAATTTTTATGATAAAATTCAGTTGCGAATTCATTTACTTTGTATACTTTTGCTTTTAGTTCTTCTAAAATTTGGTCTCCATTATTTTGTAATGTTGGTAATTTAATGTTTGCTCTTTCTGCTAATATTTGCACTGTCTCTATAAAGTTTATACCTTCAATTTTGCTTAAAAAGGTGTATACATTTCCTCCTACGCCACATCCAAAACAATGAAAGATTTGTTTATCTGGTGAAACTGAAAAAGAAGGAGATTTTTCGTTGTGAAATGGACATAGTCCAAAGAAATTTCTTCCGCTTCTTTTTAAATGCACATATTGTGAAATTACATCTACTATATCGTTATTTTGCCTTACTTCATTAATTATTTCTTCACTATATTTTGCCATTTTACCTCACTTTCCTTCAAATAAACATATCTATGTATATTATTCGACGCATTTTACATAAATCCTTCTTGATTTTTAGAAAATATAAAATGTCCAAAAGGAAACGTCAGTAAGATTAAATTAAGTACACTTTATAAAAATTTGTATTTATAGACAGCTTTAGCAGATATAAAATTATAGTTCTAAAAGTAGTGAAATTGAATTTTAGGAGGATTTTATTATGGTAGAGATAACTTATCACAAAGAGGGAGATTTTTTTATTCCTGACTTATATTTGGAAAAGGAAGATTATGAAAATGATTATATTATTGGAAA
>CANSII010000019.1 GCA_947646915.1 uncultured Clostridium sp.
AATTAAAAATTAATTTTGAAAATTTTTTATGACATTTTCAAAAGTTATTGACATATTTTTTGAAACTTTTACATCTTATAAATAGTATTTTATCAAATATAAAATTATTAAAAAATAATATAAAAAATTATTAAATAAAATGTTTTTATTCATAGATTAATAAAAAGGTCAGCATATACTGACCTTTAATAATAAAATTATTTATTTTCAACAGCACGATTTGCAATTTCTATAGCTTTAGAAACTATATTACCACAATCTTTTGAAGAAACACTACCCCAGCTTCCTCCATCTTTCTTTACCTGTTCATAAACACCAAGTTCTTTTGCAATTTCTTCTCTTAAATTTTCAGATATTAATTTACTATTTCTAGACATAACATCCTCCTCTTTCTAATAAATCTTAATTAAGATTTATTAATAATATTATCTGTAATAAAAAAATTTTTAGTATAGAAATTTTATACATTTTTTTATTTTATAAAATTAATTGTTCAGTATCTTAACTGCCTTAGATTTTGGAGTTTTTCGAAACAATAGTGAGTTACAAATCCCTTATGCATTAGCTGAACAAAACTTTAAAAAATATATATTTTTTTTAATAATATAATATTGCAAAAAACCATAAAATTTATTTTGTTTAAGTTTCGGTGTTTTTATTTTATACATTTAATAATAGAAAAAAGATATATATTTCAAAGTGAGTTTGACCTGAGTTGTTATTCACTTTAACCTGTTATAGTGTGTTTCTATACTTTGAATTTTCAGTTTCTTAAACGCCTTGGAAAACGGAACTGCAAAATATATATCTTTTTTCTAAATATTATATTTTTGCAAAAAACCGAAACTTAAAATATTTTGTAGTAGTAAATTCTTACATTATATGATATAATATATTAGCTTATATTGTTAAAAATTTAAGAAAGGAAATAATATGGAAGTTAAAGAAAAAGAACACATAATTTTAACAGAGGATAAGAAAAACTCAACAATAAATACAAAAGAAACTTCTATAATTTTATACAAACCTAGTGCTAGTATTATAAAAATTTTTGGATTTTTATCACTAATTTTTATAATTTTATTATTAATAATTTATTGTATTTTTTCAATTATAAATAAACAAAATAATAATATAATAAGTGGAATATATGTACAAGGACTAGATGTTTCAGGTCTAACTAAAGAAGAAGCAAAAAATAAAGTATCTGATTATATAAATAATAAAATTCCAAAAGAAATTATTTTAAAATATAATGAATATGAAACATCAATCCCATTTTCAAAATTAAATATATCCTTTAATATTGATGAAGCAATAGATATTGCTTATAAAATTGGAAAAGATGGAAATTCATTTCAAAATAATTTAACTACATTAAAAGTATTTTTTTCTAATTTAAATATAAATCCTGCTTTAACATTTGATGTTGAGGAATTAACTTCAAATTTAAAGGATATTTCATCAAAACTACCTAATAAAATGATAGAAAGCAGTTGTTATATCGATGGTAATAATCTTATAATAACCAAAGGCTCTGCAGGATATACTGTTAATATTGAGAAAATGACAGATTATATAAAAGATAATATTTTTAATTTAACATTTGATAATAACACAATAAATCTTATAGTAGAAGAACAATATCCTTCTCCTATAAATTTAGATAATATTTATCAACAAATACATAAAGAACCTGTTAATGCATATTATACTCAAAATCCCTTTGCTGTTTATCCTAGTGAAAATGGTGTAGATTTTGCAATTTCACTTGAGGAAGCTAAAAATATGTTACAAAATGAAAATACAGAATTTTCAATACCTTTGAAACTTGTTTATCCTGAAGTTACAACTAATATGATTGGTACAGAAGCTTTTCCTGATTTATTATCAGATTTTTCTACCAATTATGCTGCAAGCAATAGAAATCGTACTACTAATTTAATTTTAGCAGCAAATAAAATTAATGGAACTGTTATAATGCCTGGACAAACTTTTTCTTACAATCAAGTAGTTGGAGAACGTACAATACAAGCTGGATATAAAGAAGCTCCAATATATGTTAGTGGTAGAGTTGAAGATGGTCTTGGTGGTGGAATTTGTCAGATTACTACTACATTATATAATGCTGTTTTACTTGCAAATCTAGAAATTGTAGAAAGAAGTAATCACCAATTTATTCCTTCATATGCAAATGCAAGTAGAGATGCTACAGTTGTTTATGGTGCAATAGATTTTAAGTTTAAAAATAATCGAGAATATCCAATAAAAATTACATGTTCTGTTTCAAATGGTATTGCTAATTTTAAAATATTTGGATTAAAGTCAAATGATGATTATGAGGTTCTAATTTCTTCTCGTATTACTGGTTCTAATAATACTTATATTTTTTCAGAAGGATATAAAACTTTAAAGAAAAATGGAACAGTTATTAGTTCTGAAATAATTTCTAAAGATACATATAGAAGACATTAAAATCCATTTATTTTCTGTTACTTATAAAAAAGATATATATTTTGAAGTGAGTTTGACTATGAGTTATTAAAACATAACTAAGAAATATATATCTTTTTTTATAAGCTATATTCTTTTGAAAAACCGAAACTTAAAATTATTAATTTATTACATAGTTAAAGTACCATTTGGTGTATTAGTAATAATTAAAATATCTTCTTCTCTACCATTTTCTGCATTAATATAAACTAAAAATTCTCTATCTTCGACTTTCCCTTTAAATTCATAACATAAAATTTCAGTTTGATATTTAGTTGGAATAATAGCTAATCCCGAATACTTAATATCTAAATTTTTATTTAATGTTTCCTTTGCTTTCTCTTCAGAAATCTTAACCTTTGAAGTATCTCTTTGAGTATGATTATTGATATAACCTGTTGTTTCAATACCTAAGATTTCTCCATTATCTAAAGCAACTTTAACCTTTATTAAATCTGAATATACAACAACATTATCTTGTGTATATGCATAATTAATTGTAACTATACCATCTTGTTTAAGAAAATAAGTTTCCTTCATATTTTCAAAACCTTTTGAAGATAAGAAATCTTTTCCTATTTTATTAGCTTCCTCTTGAGAAATTATCTCTGTATTAACATCTCTATTTGAATTCATATAAATAATATGTCCACCTTTTCTTGATATAGAAATATTAATATTATCTGCAACATCTGTCTTTACTGAAAAATTATATTGTGGAATTGTTGCATTTTCAGAATAACCCAAACTTTGAACATCTTTAGCTTTATCTTTTCCAATAAATTCTATTACCTTCTGTTTTGCAATCTCTTCATTTATATCTTCACCTATTAATCCTTTTTTCTCACTACTTGTTAAATGTTCTGAAAATGCTCCATCATATATTAAACCTGAATATTCATGAAAATTTTCCTCTAAGCTACTAAACCCATCTAAAGAACTTGTACTTACTTGTTGAGCTAATGCTGTTGTACCTTTTTCTGTAAGTTCATTCCATTTTATCCTTCCTGAGTTTATATCATCAGCTAATTGATTTAATGTGTTTTGTAATTCTACGCTATATTGGTGTAATTGTTGTAAATTTTTTAAATCATCTTCTGTTAAACTTTCATTATATATATTTTTTCTTGATAAAGAATAGCTATAATCACTAACCTGATTTAAAAATTTTTCTGTATTTTCTAACTCTTGACTTTCAATTGGCAATTGAGCTAAATATGCTTGAGCTAAATTTGCCTCCCTCCATACACTTGTTAAAGTTTCTGCTCCATGTTCTGGTGTACTTGATATTAATGATTTTGCAAGATATGTTTCAACATTTTGAACATAATCTACTAATTCATAAAATGCCATATTATATGAATTTTCTGATGCTTGTTTTGCCTTTTTTTGATTATTTAAAAGAACAGCTATTAAACAAGCTATTATTACTAAAAAAATAGTTATTATACTTAACATATGTGCTTTTTTTAATCTATCTATCCACCCCATAATTTTAATCTTCCCTTCTTAATATCTTTATAAAATTAATTATAGTCAAATAATACTAATTTGAAAAAATGAATTCGGCCTAAATCATTATTCAATTTAACCAATTATAATGTGTATTTAAAATATGAACGTTCAGTGTCTAAAATGCCTTGAAAAACGGAAATTTTGAAAATTCATATTATTTGACTTATAATATTTATTTACAAAATCTATGCTTTCCAATAGTTGTAACTAATGGTCTAGACCAAATCCATTTATTAGTCGCAGTATTTGGATTAAAATAATATACACAACCACTTGTTGGATCCCAACCATTCATAGCATCTTGAGCAGCCTTATATACTGTTGAACCCTCACTAATAGGAGCATTTATTTGTCCATCTGCAACAGCTGTAAAAGCACCTGATTGATATATAACACCTGAAATAGAATTTGGAAATCTAGAATCTTTTACTCTATTCAAAATAACTGCCCCAACTGCAACTTGTCCTTCATAAGGTTCTCCCCTAGCTTCACCATTAATAGCCCTTGCCATAAGCTGAATATCAGATGAAGCTGTTGTCTTTGCAATACTAATATTATTTGACTTATTGTTATCCACAAGAAATATACATATTGTGGATAATAATATTAAAAAAATTGATATTATTGTTTTACTTGCTTTTTTCACAAAATCACCTTTCTAAAAAAATATTCTTATATATTTTGTATAAAAAAATGAAAAATATACCATTAAAATCTAAATTTAAAAAAATTTATTATTTTTTCTTGTTTAAGAAAACTATATAAAAAAAGCATAACTTAAAAATCACCATAATTGAAAAAAAATTTATTATATGATAAAATTAAGATAGCTGTTTGAACGAAGTTAAGTTAGCTGTGTGAGCAAGTCGAACTACAAATAACTTATGCATAATTAAATTAAGAAGAGTTACAGATATATTATTCATAATGGAAAAAAGAAGGGAAAAAAAATTTATGAAAAAAATAATCATATTTTACGCATCATATGGTGGAGGACACTTAAATGCTGCAAAATCAATAAAAGAATACATAGATTCAAATTATAAAAATTGTCAATCAGAATTAATTGACTGTATGAAATATATAAATAAACCAATTGAAAAATTCACAACAGCAGCCTATAGAGAAATGGCAAAAAAAATTCCATGGGCATGGGGAAGAATTTATTCAGATTCGCAAAAAGGGCCATTAGCACACATTACATCAAGATCTAACAAAATATTTGCAATAAAGTTATTAAAATTACTTAGAGAAAAGCAACCTAATTTAATAATTTCAACACATCCATTTGGAAGTCAAATGTGTAGTTATTTAAAAAGAAAAGGAAAAATCTCATCACAAATTGCAACAATAATGACAGATTTTTCTCCACATGACCAATGGCTTGTTGGAAACGATTATACTGATTTTTATTTTGTTGCACATGATAAAATGAAAAATTATCTAATATCTAAAGACATACCTGAAACAAAGGTCTTCTCAACAGGAATACCTATTTCATCAAGATTTTTACAACCTTATAATAAGAACAAAATTTTAAATGAATTTAATTTAGAAGAAAATAAAAAAACAATTTTATTTTTTGGTGGTGGAGAGTTTGGACTAGGGAAAAATAAAACTGTTGAAATACTTGAAACATTGGCAAAAAATTTTATAAATATACAAGTAATTGCAATTGCTGGAAAAAATCCTAAAATGAAAGCAAATTTTGAAAATATTGTTAAACAATATTCAAGAGAAAATTCTATTAAAATATTAGAATATACAAATAAAGTTCCTGAATTAATGTATATTTCTGATTTAGTAGTTTCAAAACCAGGTGGATTAACAACTTCTGAAAGTTTAGCTTCCAATTTACCTATGATTATAATAAACCCTATTCCTGGGCAAGAAGAAGAAAATGCTGAATTTTTAGAAAATAGTGGTATTGGAATTTGGATAAAAAAACATGATTCTTGTTTTGAAATATTTAATGATATTTTTTCATCTTCTGAAAAGTTAGAAAACATGAAAAAAAATACAAACATACTTGCAAAAAAATATTCAACTAAAAGCATTTGTAGAATATTACTTGAAAATAAAACTTTAAATATTAAATAATAACAATGTATCTTACAATGTAAAAACGCATAAAATATTAAAAGTAATTATTAGAGTTTTAATTGGGGGCTTTTATGTATTTTTCTGATTTATCTAGTTGTAATTTAATTGGGCTTTCTAGTAGTCTTGCAATAGCCATTGGAGAAGATTTATCTGCAGATGAACTTAACATATTATCAGCATTCTCTACTTCATTTGCAGATAACCTTGCTATAATTGTAGCAAAAAATAATCTAATGTCCAAAAAGAAATGTCCCCTTTGGACATGACATTATATTTCTCTTCTACCTTCAAGAGCTTTTGTTAAAGTAATTTCATCTGTATATTCTAAATCTCCACCAACTGGAATACCATGAGCTATTCTAGTCACCTTTATACCTAATGGCTTTATTAATTTAGACAAATACATTGCTGTAGCTTCTCCTTCAACTCTTGGATTTGTGGCAAGAATTACTTCTTTAACTTGTCCATCCATTAATCTTGCTAATAATTCTTTTATTTTTATATCATCAGGGCCAATTCCATTCATTGGAGAAATTGAACCATGTAAAACATGATAAATACCTTTAAATTCATGTGTTTTTTCCATTGCAATTATATCTCTTACATCTTCAACTACACAAATTGATGTCTGCTCTCTTTTTGGACTTGAACATATTGGACAAGGATCAGTGTCTGATATATTATAACATTTACTACAATATTTTAAATTTTGTTTTGCATCTGTTATTGATTTTATAAATTCATTTGTTTCTTGTTCTGAACAATTTAATATATAAAAAGCTAACCTAGCAGCTGTTTTATGACCTATGCTAGGTAGCTTTTCAAAACTTTCTATTAATTTTTCTATTGATGGTGAATATAATGACATTTTATTTCTCCTTGCTATCTTTTCTGTATGCTTTTTTGTTATATATTTTTCAGGTTATTTCTACATCATCCCTGGTATATTAAATTTTCCAAGTTCCTGACTTTGTGCACTATCTACTTTTCTTAATGCTTCATTTACACATGTCAAAATTAGATCTTCTAACATCTCTACATCTTCTGGATCAACTACATCTGGTTTTATTTTTATTTCTTTTATTACTTTTTCACCTGTTACTTTTACGCTTATAGCTCCTCCACCAGCTGTTGCATCAAATTCTTTCATTGCTAACTCTTCTTGTGTTTTTTGCATTTCAGCTTGCATTTTTTTTGCTTCCTTCATTAAATTACCTATATTCATTCCGCCAAATCCTCCCATTCCACCTGGGAAACCTCCTCTTTTTGACATTCTAAATTCCTCCATTTCTCTTTTCGATTATAATTAATATTTACAGATATCTTAATATTTTATTCTATTATATTAAATGGTATATCTGATTCTTTTGCTAATTTTTGAATTGCATCTTCAGGATTATTTTTAACTACCTGATTTTGTCCTTCTGATATATATTTTATCTGCATTTCTTTACCACAAGCCATTGAAACTAATGTTGATATTTCTTTTACATTTTCTTGTTTTTCTAATACAGCTTTTCCAAATGCTGTAATTCCTTTAGGAAATTTAATTCCAACTGTCATATCATTTATTTCTTCTGCTTGTGTATTTACTAAATTGGTATATAATACTATTTTTCCACTTTGTTTTAAATCATTTACTATTTTAGGCCAACTTTTACCTACACCACCTACATATTGTTTGCTTGTTGCTTGTGCTGTAGATGTAGTGCTAATTGTTTTAGCTACAGTATTATTATTTTTTATATTGTTATTTTGATTTAAATTTACATTCTGAGAATTAATTGTATTGTATACATTTGTTTTATTTGATGCTGATATATTTCCTGATTTAATATATTTTTCTATCTTTTCTATTCTTTCTTCTATATTAGTTCCGCTTCCAATTTCTTGACTACATAATTTTATAATACCTGCTTGAAACATTATTGTTTTCTGTGTAGACCATTTCATGTTATTTTCTAGTGTAGATAATTCATATATTAAATTTACTAATTTTTCTTTAGAAACTTTTTCACATATTTGTTTTATATTTTCTAATTCATCCTTACTGTATAAATCAATTTTACCTGATGTTTTATATATTAGTAAATCTTTTACATATTTTATTATTTCCCATATAAAATTATTTAGATCTTTTCCTTCATTTAATATATCATCTATACTTTTTAAAGCTTTATCTATATTATATTCTATTAGTGCTTCTGTTATATTATGTACAAATGTAATTTTGGGAATTCCAATTAAATCTTTTATTTTATCTTCATCAATTTTATTTTCTCCATCTTGTATACATCTTTCTAATATTGATAAAGCATCTCTCATTGCACCTTCTGCTAATACAGAAATAATATTTAGTGCTTCTTCTGTAATTTCTATTTTACTTTCATCACAAACAATCTTTAATCTTTTTGTAATATCTTCATTTGATATTCTTTTAAAGTCAAATCTTTGACATCTTGAAAGTATTGTTGCTGGTAATTTTTGTGGTTCTGTTGTTGCTAATATAAATTTAACATGTTCGGGCGGTTCTTCTAATGTTTTTAACAATGCATTAAAAGCTCCTGTTGATAACATATGAACCTCATCTATTATATATACTCTATATTTTGCTTTTGTTGGTAAAAAATTTACTTCTTCTCTAATACTTCTTATATCTTCAACACTATTATTTGATGCTGCATCCATTTCAACTATATCTGTTAAAGAGCCATTTATTGCCCCTTTACAAATTTCACATTCATTACATGGTTCACCATCTTGAGGATTTAAACAATTTATTGCTCTTGCTAATATTTTTGCTGATGATGTTTTTCCTGTTCCTCTTCCTCCATTAAATAGATATGCATGCCCTACTCTATCTGATATTATTTGATTTCTCAATGTTCTTGTAATATGTTCTTGCCCAACCATTTCAGAAAATGTTGTAGGTCTAAATTTTCTATAAAGAGCTGTGTACCCCACCTTTTTCACATCCTTTATATTATAATAACCTGTTTTAATATCAAATTAATCTCTCTATAGAGAGTACTCCACATAAAGATTTTCTACTTATTGCTGCTTCCTTCCGGACCTGACAAGGTTCGTAGGTCTCTATTGGTTACTCTCTATACAAAGATTAATCTGATACTTTCATTATTATATACTGTCTTTTTCATTTTATCAAGTACTTTTTTATTTAAGTTTTAATTTTTATTATACTATTTTAATTATAGAAAAAAGATACAATATTTCAAAAAATCTAAACTTAAAATTTTTTATATTTTTTTATTGATTAAATCTTTTAAATACAACATTATTTAAATCTGTAATTTCTAAACTTTGAACTCCTTCTTCAACAATATTATTTATTGGCAAATCTAAAGAAATATTTGCAATATATTTTTTAGTTGATTTTAAAATAATAGAAACATCAAAATTTAATTTAAACTTTAAATCATCATTATTAATATTAATATTTTTTAATAAATCTACATGGTCAATTTGTTCATCTTCATTAGACACATAATTTCCTATATTCATAGTTGAATACCTAAATACCACCAATCCACCTTGATTAGATATTTTTAAATTTTTAATATCAGAATTTAATGAACCTTGATATATGATATCCTTTACTTCATTTTCTTCAACATTTTTAAATAATTTACTTTCTACATCTACTTCTGGTTTATATAGTTTTTTTTGACCTATATCTAACTTTTGTTCTATATTAAAGTTATCTAATTTTATATTTTCTATAGCTTCAGTATATTTATAATCATTATTTTTTTCTATATATATATATATATCATTATTTTGGTTTACATTAATATCCCATTTATTTTCTGTTTTATTATCTGTTCCTTCAACATCACTAATTATAACTATTTTTGATAATTTAAATGGTAAGTTGACTTCTCCTTCTTCATGGTATTTTAAAGAAATTATCCCTACTACAAATAATATTATTGTAATAATCATAGCTATCATTATTATATTGAATTGCTTTGTATTTACTATTCTTTGTAAACTTTCTTTCATAATTCCCCCGAATTTTGATTTTATTATATGAAATTCAAATATATATTTTTATCAAATGTCACCCAAATCTTTTCTTTAATAATATTTTATTTATTTATTTTATTTCTAATATCATGCCAATTTACTCCTGCAATATACTTTATACTCTCAGAACTAAGTAAATTATGTTCTTTTGCATATTTATTCCACTCATCCACTGTTGGAAATTTTGAAAAATCTTTTGATATTTTTTTTAATATCTTTATTGATTCAATATATTTTATATTTATTAAATTGTCTTCTGAAAATTCAACTGAACTTTGATAATATAAATTCAACAATTCATTAAATTTTTGACTTAATAAAATTGTATTTTTAGAATTTATTCCATATTTATCAATTGCCATATGCAATTCTCTCCTTATTATTTCTAATTTTTCTTTCATTGGTTATTCTCCTAGTTTTTCCTTTGCTTCATTTTTTATTTATTTTATTATAGTTTTTTTGACAAAATAGGCTTTATTAAATTCTTATGACATTTTAGATAATTTATATATTATACTCATTTTATTTCCTTTATATTATCATTGTTTTTCAGCAAAGTCAATAATTTCATGGAATTTGAATTTATCAAAAAACTTAATAATATTATTTGAATTTATATCTTTTAGTCCATTACCTGTTTTTCTTTAATATATTTTTTAATAAGTTTAAAATATGTGTCTTTTATAACATAATCATAATAAAAAATAGTAATTGCACTAAACTGCTGTCGCAGTGATCGTTTAGATATAATGAGTCGTAACATTTGGAATAAATTCACATTTAATAAACATAAACTATTGATATAATATATTTATAATAAATAAATTATAGGAGGCAACCAAAATGAAAAAATTCAATATTTTGATTTCATGAGAGGAGAATAAGTAACCATTCGGGAGATTTTAGAAGAAAAAGAATCCCCAAAAGAGAATTTGACATACAAGGAAACTCTTTAAAATAGATATTATGTAGATTAAATCTGCAAATATTTAGTGAAAGGAGTTTATTTATGTGTAATGAAGAAATAATAAAACACATGGAAGAAGACATGACATTTAGAGGTTTATCAGAAAGAACGCAGAAATCATATATATGGCGAGTTAATAGGTATATGGAATTTCACAAAGGAAAAGAAATTGAAAAATTATCAGAAGATGATATTAGAGATTTTCTAAAATATCTAGTAGAAGAATGTAAAAATAAAAGACAAGATGTAAATACATATAAAAGTGCAATACGCTTTATGTATGGAACAACACTAAATAAAGTATTGAATTTAAAGAGAATACCACTTTTTAAAATACAAAAGAATAAACTAGAAATGTTTACAAAGGAAGAATTAAAGAAATTTTTTAAAGCTTGTGAATAAGATGCAAACAATGGTATTAGATGTAGATGAATTTATTAGAAGATTCATATTACATATATTGCCACCAAGATTTATGAAGATACGACATTTTGGATTGCTGGGAAATAGAAATAAAACGAAAAAATTAACACTTTGTAAATCTCTCACAAATAAAAAAGTGTTAACTAAAGAAAAAATTTCCCCTCTCGAAATACTAAAGAAAGTGTCTAGAAAAGACTTTAATTTATGTCTAGTTTGTGGAATTGGACATATAATAAGACATAATCCAGCATAATAATTTACAATTTCATACCCTCTTAAAAATTGCCTCTTTATTGGGGAGAAAGTCTCTATGTCTATTTTACTAAAATTTTATAGAAATTTCAACTTAAAAATTGATATATTTAGTAAAGTGTAGTAAAATAAGAAAAAAAGAATAAGAGATAAAGTTTAAAAACTCCATAGAAAGTCCGCAGTTTGTGCAATTAAACTAAACAAACTAAGTTCTAACTGCCAAGAGCTTCTAGTGGAGTTTATCATTGAACTTACTTGGTTTAATTTCTTATTCATTTTAGAAGGAGATAAGTTTATGGCAAGAATATTAAAAACAAAAGAATTAGTAAATACAAGATTAGCAACTAATTATGGAGGTTGGATGTACTGTGATAAATGTAATGAAAATATCGGTTATTTATGTTATTCAACTTATGATAGATTAGACTTAAAATACAAATGCAATTGTGGTAGTAATGGAAGTTTACTATTAGATTTTGAGGACAGTAACACAGGTAAACATTGCAATAATGAATTAATTATTATTAAGAATAGATTTTGCTGTCCAAAAGATAATGAGCCTTTAATTACTATATTAGATAAAAAAGTTGCTAGTTATGAAATACAAGTTACTTGTAAATCTTGTGGAAATATTTATAAGAAAAAAAATAATAATAAAATTTAAAAAAGGAGTTTAAATTTATGGCAACATCAAAAGATTATAAAGAATTTATATTAGAGCAATTAGACTTATTAGATAATATAACTTGTAGAGCAATGATGGGAGAATATTTAATATACTATAACAATATTTTATTTGGTGGAATATATAACAATAGATTACTTGTAAAGATTGTAGATAGTAATAAAAAATACAATATGAAAGAAGAAATACCTTATAAAGGAACTAAATCAATGTATTTAGTTGATGATATAGATAACAAAGAAATGTTAAAAGAAATAATTATTGAAACCTGCAAAAATTTACCAAGTAAAAATAAGTAAAAATCAAAGTGGTGTACCAGAAGGGATTTGAACCCCCGACCTGCAGTTTAGGAAACTGACGCTCTATCCTACTGAGCTACTGGTACATATTTAATACAATAATATTTTAACATAATAATAAAATATATGCAAATGTTAAAAAAAATATATATGAAAAGGAGGAAATGATTTATTTAAATTTTAAAAAATCATTACATAAAAAATGCAAAAAATATTAAGTCATATGAGAAAAGCAATAGAAGAATATACAATGTTGGAAGAAAATGATAAAATTGGAATATGTTTATCAGGAGGAAAAGACTCAATAACATTACTACATGCTTTTAAATCATTACAAAGATTTTATCCAAAAAAATTTGAAATTATAGCAATAAGTATAAATCCAGGGTTTGAATTTTTTGACACAAATTTTTTACAAGATATTTGCAATAATTTAGAAATTCCATTATTCATAGAAAAAAGTAATGCAAAAGAAATAGTATTTGATATAAGAAAAGAAAAAAATCCATGTTCTTTATGTGCTAATTTACGAAGAGGTGTAATAAATTCTATTGCAATAAGAGAAAATTGTAATAAAATCGCATTAGGACATAATCAAGATGATGTTTTAGAAACTTTTTTACTAAATTTATTTTATACAGGAAGTATTAATACATTTTCTCCAATAAGTTATATGGATAGATCAGGTATTACATTAATTAGACCTTTAATTTATACTCCAGAAAAAGACATAAAAAGATTTATAAAAAAAAATAATTTATTAGTTATGCCAAAAGTATGTCCTATGGATGGCACTTCAAAAAGAGAATCTATGAAACAGATGATTTTTACAATGCAAAAAGATATTCCTATGATAAGAGCTAATCTGTTTGGTGCAATACAAAGAAATCTTAAAGATTGGAAATTAAATTAATTTATTGATACATGTCCTAAAATGCACAAAAATGTCCAAATGGGCGAATCCCCTATTTGGACATTTTTTATTTCACTATTTCCACCATTGCATTTTTTAAATTTTCCAATTTTATTTTTGCATCCTCTTCTGAAGAACCTTTAATTCCTATATACATTTTGATTTTTGGTTCTGTACCCGAAGGTCTAATACAACACCAACTATTATTCTCTAGTTCATAATATAAAACATTTGACTTAGGAAGCTCTGTATTAAACTCTTTCCCTGTTATCATATCTTTTATATAATCTCTTTCAATATCTTTAAATTTAATAACTTTATATTCTCCAATTTGATTAACTGGTGTATTTCTCATATTAGTCATCATTTGTTGTATTTTTTCAGCCCCCTCTATACCCTCTAAAACAATTGAAACTTGATCCTCCTTGTAATATCCATATTTTTCATATATATCAATCATTTGATCCCATAAAGTTTTACCTTGAGCCTTATAATAACATGCAGCTTCACATAGTGCCATAACAGCAGAAATTCCATCTTTATCTCTTGCATAATCACCTATCAAACAACCATAACTTTCTTCATATCCAAAAACATATTTATAATTATTTAATTCTTCTTCTTTCTTCATAATAGCACCAATATTTTTAAATCCTGTTAAAACAGAATATAATTTCAAATTATATTCATTTGCAATTGCATCTGTTAAATTAGAAGAAACAATTGATTTTATCATCATCCCATTATTCGGCAAAATATTTTTTTCTTTCATCTGAGAAATTCTATATTCTGCTATTAATAATGCAGACATATTCCCAGTATAGTTTTTATATTCTCCTGTTTTATTATCTTTTGCAAAAATACCTAATCTATCTGCATCTGGATCCGTTGCCAAAACTACATCTGCATCTACTTTTTTTGCTAATTCTAACGCAATTTTAAACGCCTTTGGATCTTCAGGATTTGGATATTCAACTGTTGAAAAATTTTCATCAGGATCTTTCTGTTCTGGAACAACATATACATTTTCTAAACCAATTTCCTTTAATAATCTTTGGACTATTGTATTTCCTGTTCCATGTAATGGTGTATAAACTATTTTAATATTTTTGCCTTGCTCTTTTACTATTTCAGGGTTTAATATTAATGATTTTAAAATATTTATATATTTATCATCCATTTCAGTTTTTATAATATTTAATAATCCTTTATTAGTAGCCTCTTGTTTTGATATTTCTTTTATTTCTGTAAATGATTTTACATTTCTAACTTCTGAGATTATATCTTTATCTCTTGGACTTACAATTTGAGCACCATCATCCCAATAAACTTTATAACCATTGTATTTTGGCGGATTATGACTTGCTGTAATCATAATACCAGCTGTACACTTTAATTCTCTGACTGCAAACGATAATTCGGGCACTGGTCTTAAATTCTCAAATAAATATGTTTTTATACCATTTCCACATAAAATTAATGCTGTTTGCAAACTAAACTCTTTTGACATTCTTCTAGAATCATAACTTATTGCAACACCTTTATCTTGAGTTCCTTGTTTTAATATATAATTTGCTAATCCTTGTGTTGCTTTACCTACAGTATATTTATTCATTCTATTTGTTCCTGCACCTATTATACCTCTAAGTCCTGCTGTTCCAAATTCTAATTCTTTATAAAATCTATCTTCAATTTCTTTTTCATTGTCTTTTATATTTAATAATTCTTTTTTTGTATCATTATCAAATTCTTCACTATTACACCATCTTTTATATTCCTCTAAATAATTTATCATTTCCCTCTCCTTTTTACTATAAATTACTCTATTTATATTTTTTAAATAGATTTTAGAAGTTAGATGTTGGAAATTTATATAATTCCAAATCCTAGCATCTAACTTCTAACTTTAAAATTATCATTCATGTATTTAATCTATTTTATAATATGCTTTATATAGACTTTTAGCTGTCATAGGACAATCAATTCCTACTTCATCTGAATTTTTTACAGGAGCAAATTCTTCTTCTCTTTTTACTCTTAATATTGCCATATCATCAACTTCACTAAAAGCATCAAATAAAAATGCTTCAAATTTATAGGCATTTGGTGAAGTTGGATTTACTAAATTTCCTTCTTTATCAATATATTTTGCTTTCTTAAATGCTTTGTGATATGGTAATGGTGTTTTCCCCATTCTTTCAATTGCATCTATATTAAATAAGTTACATAATATATGAGATTCTCCATATAAAAGTTCTCCGTTTTCATCAACAGCCTCAGCCATCTCGTTTGTAATTTCTGAATATTCTATAACACTTGGTTTTCCATTTCTTTTACAAAAAACCCCTACATTTTCATGTGGATTTGCTTTTACAACAGATTTACATGCAACTGTAACTTCCTTGTCTACTGCAACACCCATTAAAATTGGATCAACCATTTTAACTAAGCAATTATCTACTCCTCCTATAAATACCCATTCAACATTTAATTCTCTCATTTTTTTAGTCATTCCACTTTTTACTAAAGATTCATAAATTCCACCATGTCCATCTGCAGCCATTTTAATTAAACCATCTTCTCCAATTATAACTTTTCCTTCAGTATCAACCATCGGTATTTCACCTTGTATAAAGAAAAATATATTTTTATCTTTTTCACGTCCAAAATATTTATTTTTTTCAAAAAAATCTATTGTTTCTTTATTATTCTCTTTGCTTGTCATTATAAACCATGGTATTTTTACATTATAATTTTTTTCATTTTCTTTTAAAGTATCTGATAATAATTCAAATAATGATTTATGTGAATCAAGGCCAATATCATATGTTCCTTTTGGTCCATTAAATCCTAATCTTGTTCCTTGTCCTCCTGCCATTGTTACAACAGCCAGTTTTCCTTGTTCTATTAATTTTTTTCCTATATTATTGTAATATTCATATTTTTCATTTAATTTATATTTATCAATAAAATCAATAGGTTCTATTTTATCAATATCTTTTTTTTCCTTTTTTGTATTTGAATATAAATTATTTAATAATTTGAAATCAATATTAAAAACCTGACTTAACAATAATTCCTGATTTCTCTTATCTAAATTATTATAATTATTTAAAAGATGTTCTTGTTCATATTTCTTTAATACTAATCTTGCTTCTTCTAATGTATTATTCATGTATTTACTCCTTTCAGTTTAATATATATTATATACACTAATTTTATAATTTTTTCAATAGCTTTTTATTTTAAGTTTTAGTTTTTTGCAGAATTATATTTACTTTTATTATTATCAAATTTTGTGTGAAATATTTATAGTACAGGAAAAATTCAATTTTCCATACACTATAAAAAGACTAATAATTAAAGCTTTAAAAATTGTAATATAACATGTATACTTTAATTAATAGTCTAAAAAAGATACTACTTGATTAATCTAATTTTATTTATTTTCTAATTTATTTGTTGTTAAAACATTATCATATTTAATTGAAATTTGTTGAATATTTTCTTGAAGATTATTTAGATCATAGCAATCAATAACATTTACAACATTATTATTTAAACTATTTTGTAAGTTACTATTTATTTGTTTTATATAATTCTCATCGCCTTTTACAAATATTGTTGTAGGTATTTCTTGATTAGCATATTCATTTATTTCTTTAAGTTTTTTAGAATCTTCATTTTTCCAATTTATTTCTAATATTTTTTCTTTTTCATCTTCTTTTAATATTAAATTTGATAACAAAGTGTTTACAGTTTTTTCTAAATTATTTTCTGTAATTACTACTACTTTATTTTTGCCTCTTATTTTCTCTGCAATATAAGGTAATGTTATCATTTCAAAATGATAATCACTTGTAAAAAATAAACATGATTTTTCTTTACTTTTGTTTTTCTCTAACATTGTTTCTCAATCCTTTCAATTTATATGAAATGTTTCTCTTATGTTTCTCAACTTAGTACTGGTAAATTTTACCATTTAATTTTTTATATGTCAATAATATTTCAAAATTATTTCAGAAATATTTCATTAATGTATACAAAACTTTATTTATATACTTACTTTTATTTAAATATTATACAAAATTAAGTAAAAATTTCCACAGCTGTTTTCCATTATAAAACAAAAAATGTATAAATTTATATTTTTTGTAAATAATTAAATTAAGAATTTTTTAGAAAAAATGTTTTTAGGAGGTAACTTATGAAAAATATTTTAAATTTTATTAAAAATCCCAAAATAAAAGCTGGTATTATTTTAAGTATTTTATTATTTTTATATACAAGTATTTGTGCAATCTCTTATGCTCAAACAACATTTTCAGATATTTCAGATAGTGTATTTAGATTACATGTAATTGCAAATAGTAATAGTGAAGAAGATCAAAATTTAAAATTTAAAGTTAGAGATAGTTTATTAAATTATATGAATGAAATATGTGTTAATTGTACTTCTAAAGAAGAAGCTATACAAATTGCAAAAAATCATCAAGAAGATTTTAAACAAATTGCATTATCTACTATTTATAAAGAGGGATTTTCTTATGATGTTAATATAGAAATTGGTAATTTTGAATTTCCTACAAAGCACTATGGAGATATTTCTTTACCTGCTGGATTTTATGATGCTCTTAAAGTTGAAATCGGTGATTCTAAAGGAAAAAACTGGTGGTGTGTAATGTTCCCATCTTTATGTTTTGTCGATATTTCTTCTGGTATAGTTCCTGATGAATCTAAAGAAGAATTACATGAATCTTTATCTGATGAAGAATATGCTTTAATTTCTGATAATGAAGATTTTGGACTAAAATTTAAATTTAAATTACTCGAATTTTTTAACAATACCAAATTACAAGTTAGCAATAAAGATAAAAGATAACAATTATTTATTTTAAGTTTAGGTGTATTTATTTTATAAATTTAAAATAGAAAAAAGATATATATTTCAAAGTGAGTTTGACAGTGAGTAGTCAATCACTTTAACATGTTATAGTGTGTTTCTATACTTTGAATTTTCAGTGTCTTAAACGCCTTGGAAAACGGAACTGCAAAATATATATCTTTTTTCTAAATATTATATTTTTGCAAAAAACCGAAACTTAAAATTATTTATCTATTGCATTACACTTTACTTTATGATATATTTTATATAATAGAAAAGTCATTCTGACTTTCTATTGTATAAAACACATTGCACACAAATTTCTTACAGAAATTTGGCGCACGAGCAAATTTACTGAAAAATCAAAGATTTTTCAGATTTGTTCTGTACATAACACTAATTAGGAGGAATTCAATTGGAAAAATTAGTCATAACAGGACCAACACCATTAAAAGGAGTAGTAGAAATTAGTGGTGCAAAAAACTCTGCTCTAGCAATATTACCTGCAACATTATTAATAAATGGTATATGTACAATAAATAATCTTCCAAACATAAGTGATGTTCAAATATTATGTAAAATTTTGGAAGAAATTGGAGCAAAAATAACTTGGAATAATAAAAATGAAATAACAATAGATACAAGAAATTTAACAACAACTCAAGCTCCTTTAGATTTAACAAGCAAATTTAGAGCATCTTATTATTTAATAGGTGCAATGCTTGGTAGAAAAGGTGAAATTGAAGTTGGAATGCCTGGAGGATGTAATTTAGGAGCAAGACCAATAGATCAACATATAAAAGGATTTGAATTACTAGGTGCAAAAGTTAATGTAGGAAAAGGTACTATACATGCAAAAGCTAAAGAACTTGTTGGTACTTCTATATATATGGATATTGTTTCAGTAGGTGCAACAATTAATATAATGCTTGCATCTATATTGGCAAAAGGAACAACAATAATTGAAAATGTTGCAAAAGAACCTCATGTTGTTGATGTTGCTAACTTTTTAAATACAATGGGTGCTGATATTCGTGGAGCAGGAACAGATATAATAAAAATAAATGGTGTAGAACAGCTACATGGAAATGCTACATATTCAGTTGTACCTGATCAAATTGAAGCAGGTACATTTATGCTTGCAGCTATAGCCTCTAAAGGTGATTTATTAATAAAAAATTGTATAACAAAACATTTAGATCCTTTAACTGCAAAAATAGTAGAAATGGGCGGAAATGTTGAAGATAATGGAGATAGTATTAGAGTTTGGTATAGTAAAAGGCCAAGTAAAGCTAATATTAAAACATTACCATATCCAGGATTTCCTACAGATTTACAATCTCAAATGGGTGTAGTTCTAGCAACAGCCAATGGAACAAGTATCATAAATGAAAGTATATGGGAATCAAGATTTCAATATACTGCAGAATTAAATAAAATGGGTGCAAACATAAACGTTCAAGGAAAATCTGCAATATTTGAAGGTGTAGACGAATTATTTGGAGCTCCTGTTTATTCAACAGATTTAAGAGCTGGTGCTGCTTTAATTGTTGCTGGAGTTTCTGCAACTGGAGTTACAGAAGTTTATAATCTTCAACATATTGATAGAGGTTATGAAAATATAGAAGAAAAATTCAGAAAAATCGGTGCAAATATAAAAAGAGTGAATGAATAATCAAAGGAAGAAACATTATGTTTAATTTTTATAGTTTATACAGTGGAAGTAGTGGAAATAGTCTATTAGTCGAGTCAGAAAATACTAAAATTTTAATTGATGCTGGTGTAAGTAGTAAAAAAATAGAATTAGCATTGACAAATCTAACTATTGATCCTTCATCAATTAATGGTATTTTAATTACCCATGAACATTCAGATCATGTTCAGGGTCTAGGGACATTCTCTAAAAAATATGATTTACCTGTGTTTGTAAACCAAAAAACATTAGATGCAATGCCAAAACAAAAAGAAAAAATTTCTGATAAAAATATTAAAAAATTTACTATAGAAGAAAAATTCGAAATTGGTGATCTACAAATAAAGCCTTTTTCTATTCCTCATGATGCTGCAAATCCTTGTGGATTTAACATTGTTAAGGATGATAAGAAAATTAGTATAGCAACTGATATTGGACACATGACTAATGGAATTTTAAAAAATTTAGAAAATAGTCTTTTTGTCATGTTAGAATCAAATTATGATCCTGAAGTTTTAAAATTCTCTAGATATCCATATCCATTAAAATCTAGAATTGCTGGTCCGACAGGGCATTTATCTAATGAATCTGCTGGTAAAACAATTTCTTTCTTATTAAAATCTGGTCTAAAACAAGCTCTTTTAGGTCATTTAAGTAAAGAAAGTAATTTTCCTGAACTTGCATATAAAACTGTTGTAGATGAATTAATTTGTAATAGTTATGATGAAAATTCATTAAAACTAGGAGTAGCTAATAGAGATTTTCCTAGTAATATTATACATATATAGATTATAGGTGAAAACAATGTTAACAATAAATATAATATGTGTTGGAAAAATAAAAGAAACATTTTTTAAAGATGCTATTAATGAATATTCAAAAAGACTCACTAAATATTGTAAATTAAATATTATAGAATTATCAGATGAAAAAATTCCTGATAAATTAAATTATAATTTAGAAAATGAAATAAAATCAAAAGAATGTGAAAATATATTAAGTCATATAAAAAAGGATTCTTATATAATTGCTTTAGATTTAACAGGTGATGAACTTTCCTCTGATCATTTTTCTAAAACTATTGATAATATTTCAATGTGTTCTAGTAATATTACTTTTATAATTGGTGGCTCTTTAGGACTTACAAATAAATTATTAAATACTGTAAATAAAAAAATTTGCTTTTCTAAAATGACTTTTCCTCATCAATTAATAAGAATTTTTTTATTAGAACAAATTTTTAGAGCCTTTAAAATATCTAATGGCGAAACTTACCATAGATAAAAAATTTATATGGATTTGTAGGAAAAATATATAATAATTCGAAAGAAATTTGCGGGGACAATTAAAACTTTCAGTAAAAGAAGTATATCTAAATCTTTATATATATTTTTTTGGGGGGAGTATATATTTTCCCTACAAAATTAAAAACATATTAAATTAACAAATAAATTTTATTTTTAAAAATTAATTTATATAAATAATTAATAAAATAAATTTTTATTTCTTATATTAACTAATAAATTTTTTAATTGTTAATATAATTATATAAATTATTTTTATTTTAATTATTATAGTTATATTAATTCTTAAATTACTTATTTAATTATTTTTTGATTTTTTTAAGATTATTGTTGCTAGTATTTTAGTAACAATTTTTTTGACTATAAAAAAAACTGAAATAAATATTATTATTTTTAAAATCATCTTTCCTCCGATGCAAATAATAAAATTAACTATTAATAGTTTACTACGTTTTCCAAAATTTGTCAACAAGAAAATTACGACAAAAAACGACACACTAATATACTAGTAATAATTCCAACAAAATCTGCAATTAAAGCAGCCCATAAAACAAATCTAGTTTTCTTTATTCCCACACTACTTGTATATACAGCTATTGTATAAACTGTAGTTTCTGTTGACCCCATAATAACAGATGCAATAAGTCCTATATTACTGTCAACTCCAAAACTTTTCATTATATCTGTAGCAACAGCAATAGAAGCACTTCCAGAAATTGGTCTTATAATTGCAAGTGGTAAAATTTCACTTGGAAAATCTAAAATATTAAATGCAGGTGTTAAGAAATTTACTATTAAATCTATTATTCCTGAACTTCTTAATGCTCCAATTGCAACAAATAATCCTACTAATGTTGGAAATATATTTAAAACAATTCCCAATCCTTCTTTTGCACCATCTAAAAAAATATCAAATACTTTTTTTCTCTCAATTACTCCATATAAAATTATAATTATTATCATTAAGGGCATTGCAATATTTGAAAAAAAATTTACAAATTTCACTAAACATCTCTCCTTAGTAGTTCACTATTTTCCCATTTTAATAAATATTTTTGTAGCCAAAATACCAACTATAGCTGCACAAATAGTTGCAATCCATACATAAAAAATAATTGCTGTTGGATTTTCAGATCCCATTGAATTTCTTATTGCAATTACTGTAGTTGGAATTAATTGAATTGAGGCTGTATTTAATACAATAAAAGTTGCCATTTCATTTGTCAAAACTTCTTTATTTTTATTTTCTTCTTGTAAAGTCTTCATTGCTTTTAAACCGTAATGGTGTCGCAGCATTACCTAATCCTAAAATATTGGCAACCATATTCATTGAAATTTCATCATAAACTTTACTATCTTTTTTTATTTTTGGAAATAATAATTTCATAATTGGTGTTAATATTTTTGTTATTTTTTTCATTGCAGAAGTTTTACTAGCTATATTCATAATACCATTCCATAAACACATTGTTCCTAATAAAGTTATACATAAATTTACTGCTAAACCAGTACTTTCAAATATTGAATTATTTAATTGGTTTAAATTTCCTGATAAAATTGCATAAATTATTGATATAATTAAAAAGATTGGCCATAATATATTTAACACTTATATCACCTATGTAATTCTATTACTATCTTTAATTTTTTATTCCATTTTAATTGACCTGATTTTTTATTTATGATATATTATACATAAGCAATGGAATTGTTTTAATTTAACATTAAGGAGGGACAACATGAAATCTACAGGAATTATTAGAAAAGTTGATGAATTAGGAAGAGTCGTAATACCTATTGAAATAAGAAATCAATTTAATATTGTCGAAAAAGATCCTATCGAAATCTATGTTGATGGATCATCTATAGTTTTAAAAAAATATGAACCAAATTGTATTTTTTGCGGTAATACTGAATCTTTAGTAGAATTCAAAAACAAATTAGTTTGTACTAAATGTTCTGCACAAATAAATGTATTACATGATAAGCAAAAAAATTAATAATAAACTATTTTATTAACTTTTTAGAAATATTTTACATTTATAAAAATACATAAAAACCAAATTTCAAAATTTAAATTTGGTTTTTAATATTTTTATTTTAATTTTTTTATAATATAAAAATTAAAATTATATAAATTTTTTATAAATTTCATTTTTATTTAACTTTCTGTCTTTTGCAATTTTTTTAATTATTTCTTTTTTTTCTAAACCTTGTTCTTCATAAAATTTATAATGTTCTTCAATATTCATATTTAAAAAATTATTATTATCATGAATATTATTGTTCGCCTCTATAATTAAAATTATTTCACCTTTTATGTTTTCACTTTTTTTTATTAAATCATCTATATTAGTTCTAATAAATTCTTCATGTATTTTTGTAATTTCTCTTGCTAAAACAATTTTTCTATTTTTAATAATATTTTTTAAATCTTTTAAAGTTGCTAATAATTTATGTGGCGCTTCATATATTATTACTGTTTTATTAGATTTTTCTATTTCTTCTAATTTATTTTTTCTTAATTTTTTATTTAATGGTAAAAAACCTAAAAAAATAAATTCATTAGTATTAATTCCTGAGGCAACTAATCCATTAATCATTGCACATGGTCCAGGTATAGGAACTACATTTATATTTAAATCTATACATTTTTTTATAATTGCTTCTCCTGGATCACAAATTCCTGGTGTCCCTGCATCTGATACCAAAGCTATATTATTTCCATTTTGTAATTTTTCTAATAAATCATTTGATTTTTCTTTTTCATTATGTCTATGATAACTAATTAATGGTTTACTTATTTCTAAATGATTTAATAATTTTAATGTATGTCTAGTATCTTCCGCTGCAATTATATCAACTTCTTTTAAAACTCTTATTGCTCTTAGTGTTATATCTTCCAGGTTTCCAATTGGTGTAGCAACTATATACAAATTTCCATAACTATTTAAATCTTTCATAACATCTTAAACCTTCTTTTAATTATTATTTAATCATTTATTTTTAATTAAAATATTTTTTTAATTAATTATTATTTTATATATTATTTTATATATAATTTTATATATTATTTTATATTTATTATTTATTTTTTCTTTTTTATATTTAAATTATTTTTTTAAACTATTTTTTAAATTATTTAATTTTTTATTTTTCATTTTTGATTTTGTTTATTTTAAATTTTTATTTAATTTATTTTTTATTATAAATTTTTAAAATTTCGTTTGTGTAGTTTCCTTTTTCATCATAAATGTATAAATTTTTATCTACTTTAAGAAAACACTTTGCATTTTTTATTCCTTTAACTAGGACCATTTTGGGCGAATCTTTTATATTTGAATAAACAAACCTAATCTCTTTAGGTTCAATATTATATTTTCTCATTAAATAAAAAATATCTACTAATCTTTCAGGTCTGTGAATCATATAAAATTCACCTTTATCTTTTAATAATATTTTAGAAATATTAATAAAATCTTCTAAATTTGCTAATACTTCATGTCTAGATAATAACTTTGTTTTACTTTCATTTATTAATCCAGAATTTATTTTTTTATATGGTGGATTAGTTACTATAGCATCAATACTATTTTTTTTATATAAATTTACTAAATTTAGTATATTTTCATTTAAAACTTCAAATTTATCTTCTAATTTATTTAATTCTATGCTTCTTAACGCCATATCATATACTTCTTTTTGTGCTTCTACTCCAATTATTTTTTTTAAATTTGTTTTTTTACATAATAAAATTGAAACAATTCCAGTCCCTGTTCCTAAATCCATAACAAGTGAATCTCTTTTGATTTTTTTTGCAAAATCTGAAAGTAAAATTGCATCTATTCCAAAACAAAAACCATTTTTATTTTGTATTATTTTTAAATCTTTATATTCTAAATCGTCTATTCTTTCATTTTCTTTTAATTCTATATCCATTTTTAATTATCCTCATTTTAAAAAATATATATATTATAATATACTATAATTTAATATAAAAAACAAGATTTTAATAATTTAAGTTTCGGCTTTTTGCAAAAAATATGTTATTTAGAAAAAAAATATATTATTCAGCTCTGTTTTCCAAGGCGTTTAAGTTATTGAACATTCAAACCTTAGAGACACACTATAATGACTTAAATTGAATAACAACTCACTGTCAAACTTACTTTATAATATAAATCTTTTTTCTATGATTAAGTTAATATAGTACAAAAACGAAATTTAAGTATAAAAATTTAAGAAAAAAATTAATATTATCACTAAATTTATTAAAATATAATATTATATAATAAAAAATCAATATGGAAGGGAAAAAATTATGCCAAGATTATATAGATGCGAAAATAAAAATTATTTACAACAACATAATAATATAAATGAAAAAAGAGGCGAAAAAAAACTAACACCTCCAAAAAAAGAAAAATTAAGTTTTAAAAAATGTAAAAAAAATACATTAAATTCTTTAAATGAAGTTGAACATTTCTTAAGAAATATAAAAAATATTTCTAAATATATAAAATTATATAAAATCTTAAAATAAAGGACATTTAAATATTTTACAATTTATATGTCCTATTTTATAATATTTTTATAATTATTATTTATTTTCTTATATATTCATCTTTAAATTCATCATTAGTTTCTCCATTAATTAATATTTTAACTTTATTAACTTCATTTAATTCTGTAACAGCATTTACAATACAATTTATTAAAATTTCTTTTTCATTATTATTATTTTTATTATAATCTAATAATTCTTTTGAAAAATCTAAAGTTAAACATTCATTTTCTAAAGAAGATTTTAATAATTGTGTATTCTCAGGAATTATTTTTCTTAGTTTATTATTTTTTGGACCTTCAATTAATAATTCAATAATTGTATTATATGGTGATACTATTAATTGTTTTACATTTACAATTCTCGCTTCTGGCTTTATAGAATTACTTTCTGAATCTGGAAAATATAAACTTACAATTGTCTCTCTAAACTGTTCATCTGATATTTCTTCTTGTGGAATATATTCATCCATTTCTTCATTTTCTTTCTTTTCTTTTACAAATTTTATTGCAAAAAATCCTACAATAAAAATTATAATTAATAAAATTACAAATAATAAAATTATCTTTTTATTTTTCATAACGCCCTCCTATTTTTTTTAGCTCTGTTTTTATTGATTTTATATTGAGCTAATTTTTATATTTAATCTTATTATTTGTTTGTCCAAAATATACTTAATATTAAAAATTTGTTACTGTTTTATTATTTTTATTATTAAATTGATAAAAAAATAACATAAAATTAGAGGTCAGCAGTTATAAATAAATTCAACTTCCAACCTCTGTATTATATAATTTAAAAAGTTTTATGCTTCTATAGTATCTTCTATTTTTGTTTTATTTAGATCATTTTCTTTATCTAAAGCATTTTTTTCATTTTCTTGTCTAGCTAAATTATCTTTTGCAACAGTCATTAATAATTTAATTCTATTAGCTTGATTAGTCTCACTTGCTCCTGGATCATAATCAACAGGCGAAATATTTGCATCAGGATATTTTTGTCTAATTGTTTTAATAACACCTTTACCAACAACATGATTAGGCAAACATGCAAATGGTTGTACACATATAATATTTGGAATATCATTTTCAATATATTCAATCATCTCTGCTGTTAAAAACCAACCTTCACCTGTTTGGTTTCCTATAGATAAAACATCTTTAACTTTAGATTCTAAATGCCAAATGTCACATGGTTGTAAGTATCCTTTTTCTGAATTTGACAATGCTTGTCTGATATCTTTTTCTAAGATATCAATTAACTTTATTGCTAATTTACTAATTTTTGAAGATGTTTTATTAGTATTTAATAAATTATTAAATGTAATTTTATGTGTTGCCATAAATTTAACAAATCCCATAAAATCAGGTAATATTACTTCAGCTCCTTCTTTTTCAAGTAAATCTGTTACAAAGTTATTTCCAAAAGGATGATATTTTATTAACACTTCTCCAACTATTCCAACTTTTGGTTTTTTAATATAAGTATTTAGTTCTATTTTCTCAAAATCATTTACTATTTCATAAATACTTTGTTTAAATTCTTTATTAGTTGATTTTCTAACAAGTTTCTTACATTTTGTTATCCATTCATCAAATAATTTTTGAGTTTCTCCCTTATTTATCTCATATGCTCTATTTTTGGTTAACATTTTTTGTAATAAATCTGCATAAAGTACACATTTTATAATACGTTCTATCATTTTTGGAGTTAATTTAAATCCAGGCATTTTTTCCATACCAACAAGGTTAAATGATATTACAGGTATGTTGCTAAACCCTGCATCTTTAAGTGCTTTTCTTATAAATCCTATATAGTTCGTAGCTCTACATCCTCCACCTGTTTGAGACATTATTAAAGCTGTTTTATTTAAATCATATTTGCCTGATTCTAAAGCTTCTATCATCTGTCCTGTAACTAATATTGAAGGATAGCATGCATCATTATTAACATATTTTAATCCTGTTTCAACAGTATGTGTTGAACATTCTCTTAATAATTCTAATTTATATCCAGATTCTTGTATTGCAGATTCTAATAATTCAAAATGTATTGGAGCCATTTGTGGACATAAAATTGTATAATCTTTTCTCATTTCTTTTGTAAAAATTTTTTTATTAATTCCATAATTTCCAAGGTTCTTTTCTTCTTCTTTTTTAGATAATCTCTTGTTCATACTTGCTAAAAGTGAACGTATACGGATTCTAACAGCTCCTAAATTATTAACTTCGTCTATTTTTATTAATGTATACATTTTATCATAACTAGATAATATTTCTTCAACTTGATCTGTTGTAACTGCATCAACACCACAGCCAAATGAATTTAATTGTACTAATTCTAAATTATCATTCTTTCCAACAAATTCTGCTGCAGCATATAATCGTGCATGAAATACCCATTGATCAACTACTCTTATTGGACGTTTTGCTTCAGTTTTATCAGAAACACTATCTTCTGTTAAAACACATAAACCTAAAGATGTTATTAATGTGTCAATTCCATGATTTATCTCAGGATCAATATGATATGGTCTTCCTGCCAACACAATTCCTCTTAAATTATTTTCTTCAATATATCTGACTGTTTCAGTTCCTTTATCTCTAATATCTTTTTTACATTTTTGATATTCTTCTTCAGCTTTTTCAGCTGCTTCTACTAATTCTTTTTTTGTAAAACTATATTCTTTAAATTCATCTAATTCCATAACTTTTTTTACAAGATTTTTTGTATCAAAAGGCAAAAATGGATTTAAAAATTTAATATTTTTTTCTTTAATATTTTCAACATTATTTTTTAATACTTCTGAATATGAAATTACTATTGGGCAATTATAATGATTATCAGATTTTTCATATTCTTTTCTTGAATATGGCATACATGGGTAAAATATAGTAGTAATACCTTTTTCAATTAAATCTTCTATATGTCCATGTGATATTTTTGCTGGATAGCAAACTGATTCAGATGGCATTGATTCCATACCCTTTTCATAAGTTTTTCTTGTACTTTTTTCTGATATAATAACTCTAAATCCTAAGTTTGTAAAAAATGTAAACCAAAATGGGTAATCTTCATACATGTTTAAAACTCTTGGAATACCTATTGTTCCTCTTGTTGCATATTGTTCTTCCAATGGTTTATAATCAAATATTCTTTGATATTTATATTGAACTAAATTTGGTAAATTTTTTTTATCTGAAAGTATTCCTGCACCTTTTTCGCAACGGTTTCCTGATATATGTGTACTACCATTGCTGAATTTATTTATTGTTAGTTTACAATGATTTTCACAATTATTACATCTTGTATGTGTTACTTTTATTTCTAATTTATCTATCTCTTCTGTTTTTAATATTGTAGATGTATATTCCATATCTAAATTTGCTTCATATTGTTCTTTTGAAAGTAATGCCATTCCATATGCACCCATTAATCCTGATATGTCAGGACGAATAACATTTTTACCAACAATTTTTTCAAATGCTCTTAAAACTGCATCATTATAAAATGTTCCTCCTTGTACTACTATATGATCTCCTAAAGTAGAAGTATCTCTAACTTTCATTACTTTTTGAATTGCATTTTTTATAACTGAATATGAAAGTCCACTTGATATATCTCCAACTGTATATCCTTCTTTTTGCGCTTGTTTAATTTTTGAATTCATAAATACTGTACATCTTGATCCTAAATCAACTGGCCTTTTAGAATTTATGGCCTCTTTTACAAATTTAGATATTTCTATATTTAGGCTTTTTGCAAATGTCTCTATAAAAGAACCACAACCAGATGAACAAGCTTCATTTAACATGATGTTATCTATTGCACCATTTTTCATTTTTATATATTTCATATCTTGTCCACCAATGTCAATGATTGCTGTAACATTAGGTTCAAATTGTTTTGCAGCAGTATAGTGTGCTATTGTTTCAATTTCATTCAAATCAACGTTTAACGCTGTTTGAATTAATTTTTCTCCATATCCAGTAACTCCACTATATCTTAATACAGCTTTTTCTGGTAATACTTCATATAATTTTTTTAGCATTCCCATTACACTTTTTAATGGATTACCTTCATTACTTCCATATGATGAATATAATAATTGTCCTTCACTATCAATTAAAACTAGTTTTGTGGTTGTTGAACCTGCATCAATACCTATAAAGCAATCGCCTTCATATGATGATAATTCTTTTTTTAATACTTTAGATACTTCATGCCTTTTTTTAAATTCTTCATATGCTTGTTCATTTTCAAATAATGGTTCTAAAGGATGTGTTGTATTGTCTTGTGAATTTCTTAAATTTTCTATTTTTTGAGTTAATTCTTCTACTGTAATTGGATCTGTATTTAATGAATCAAGTGCTGCTCCTTTAGCTACTAATAAATGTGCTTCTTCAGGAATTATTATTTCATTTGGTTTTAAATTAAGTGTTTCTATAAATCTAGTTCTTAATTCAGATAAATAACTTAATGGCCCTCCTAAAAAGGCTACATTTCCCCTAATAGGCCTTCCACATGCTAATCCACTAATTGTTTGATTTACAACTGCTTGGAATATTGATGCAGCTATATCTTCTTTTGCAGCTCCTTCATTTATTAATGGTTGTATATCTGTTTTTGCAAATACTCCACATCTTGATGCAATTGGATATATTGTTTGGTAATTTTTTGCTAATTCATTTAATCCTTTTGTATCTGTATGTAATAATGATGCCATTTGATCTAAAAATGCTCCTGTTCCTCCAGCACATGTACCATTCATTCTTTGCTCAATTGATTTATCAAAATATATTATTTTTGCATCTTCTCCTCCAAGTTCTATTACAACATCTGTTTCAGGTATATATTTTTCTACAGATCTTTTACATGATACTACTTCTTGTATAAATTCTACTCCCAAAAATTTACTTGCAGACATTGCTCCTGAACCTGTAAGGGCTATTGTAAATTGATTATCTGAGTACTTTTTTGCTAAATTTTCTAATACATTACATACTGTATTTTTTGTGTCTGAATAATGCCTTTGATAATCTTTATATATTGTTTTTTGATTTTTATCCATGACTATTATTTTTACTGTTGTTGATCCTACATCTAGTCCAACATGTAATATTTTATCCATAATTCTACTTCCCTTCACTCATTGTTTTTTCAACAATGATTATAGAATTTATTTCATAAATTCTGCATAACATTTATGTTATTCAGTCGCTCAAATAACTGTTTCTATTGTCTACAAAATTTCTTTCGAAATTTTGCATTAGATATCTGTAACTCTTCTTCACTCCATTACGCATATGTTATTTGTAGCTCGATTTTCTCACACAACTAACTTAACTTCGTTCGAACAGCTCTTTTCAATGTTTACAGAATTTATTTCATAAATTCTGCATAAGATATCTGTAACTCTTCTTCATTCCATTACGCATATGTTATTTGTAGCTCGCTTTGCTCACACAACTAACTTAACTTCGTTCGAACAGCTCTTTTCATTGTTTACAGAATTTATTTCATAAATTCTGCATAAGATATCTGTAACTCACTTCGTTCGAACAGCTATCTTAATTTTATACGGATTTTGGCTTTTTGTCAAATGTAAATATTTGGTTATTGCATATTTAATTAGTGTCAAGAAGTTTCGAAAAAATTATTTAAAAATTTCCAATATAACATAATTACACAATGTAATTTTATAATTTAATTATGGTGGATTTTCACATAAAAGTGGAAATCC